>JAEWLD010000071.1 GCA_023393485.1 Bacteroidota bacterium | reverse complement strand
GGCTTAATCGATACTATGCCGCAGATCTGCTGGAAAACGAAAACGGAAAAGTGGAAATTCTCGTAGGCGCATTCATGGTGATGAAACGTGAATTGTACAACGAAATTGGCGGCTTTGATGAAAATTGTTTTATGTATTCCGACGATATCGACCTTTCGTATACCGTGCTGAAATCGGGAAAATCGAACTATTATTTTGGCCATGCAACCGTCATCCATTATAAAGGCGAAAGTACGGTCAAGGACGAAAAATACATGCTGCGCTTCCGCGAGGCGATGGACTTTTTCTATCGCAAGCACTTCCGCAAATCATTCCTGTTCGATGTTTTCATGAAAGCCGGCACTTACTTTTTCTCGGTATTCAAGAAAAACAAAGTAGATAAACCCAAAAAAGTTTTTGGCTATGCCCTGATTTCTGAAGACGAAGAACTGATGGCCGAGCTTTCCAGAACGCTGTCAAGGCCGGTTCAATATTTTGGTCGCGACATCCAGCAGATGGCGCCGCAATTTCAAGTGGTTTTTGATGCGGGCGAGCTGAGTTTCAAAACAATAATTTCAATGATGAAACGGCTCGCCAATTCAGGCGCAACTTTTAAGATTGCACATAAAGACAAAGGATTTCTGATCGGCAGCAATTCAAGCAACGATCGCGGCGAAGTCATTCACTTTGCAAGTCGTCGGTAACGCGCGCCCGATTATCTAAAATCCGAACTACATCGATTGAAAGCGAATAATTTTTTCTATTTTCGCGTCATCAAATTAACTCACTAGCTACATGGCAAGATTTGAACTGAAACTCCCGAAAATGGGCGAAAGCGTTGCCGAGGCGACAATCACCAACTGGCTCAAGCAAGTAGGCGACCATATTGACGCCGACGAAGCGGTACTTGAAATCGCGACTGATAAAGTCGATAGCGAAGTGCCTTCTGAAGTTTCGGGCACACTTGTCGAAATGCTGTTCCACAAAGACGACGTCGTAAAAGTTGGCCAGACCATCGGAATCATAGAAACCGAAGGCGGCGTTGTAGTTGACGCGCCGAGTGAGCAAACGACCGCTGCGGCTTCGCCCGAAGCTGCGCCGCAAGTGGCAGCAGTTGAAAAGACAGTTGAAGCCGCACGTGATTTTACTGCCGCGCCTGCTTCAGGCCATGCGCCAACGCGTGAGGAGTATCACAATTCAGACAGATTTTATTCGCCGCTTGTGCGCAACATCGCAAGTGAGGAAAATGTTTCAATGGCCGAGCTTGAAAGCATAAAAGGTTCAGGCGCTGAAGGGCGTGTGACCAAAAATGATATTTTGGAATATGTCGCCAACCGCGGGCAGCAGAAGGCAGAAGGCAGTCAACAGAAGGCAGAAATGCCGCAACCAGTCGCAGAACCCGTTGCCGAGAAACATGCGGTCGGAAATCACGAACCGGTTGGCCAGCCGGCAGCTGCTCCTCAAAATATCCAACAACCAACATCCAGCGACCAACGACCAGCGACCAGCGACCAAAAGGCCAAAGCAATGCCTGTTTCCGTAAACGGCCAAGACGAAATCGTTGAAATGGACCGCATGCGCAAATTGATTTCGCAATACATGGTGCAATCGGTTCAGACATCGGCGCACGTACAGTCGTTTATCGAAGTTGATGTGACCGCAATCTGGGATTGGCGCGAAAAGAACAAAAATGCATTCGAAAAAAGAGAAGGCGAGAAGCTGACCTTCACACCGATATTCATGGAAATCGTAGCGCGTGCGCTCAAGGATTTCCCGCTGATGAACATTTCTGTCGAAGGCGATTACATCATCAAAAAGAAAAACATCAACCTCGGAATGGCGGCTGCGCTTCCAAACGGAAACCTGATCGTTCCGGTCATCAAAAATGCCGACCAATTGAACCTGATCGGTATGGCAAAAGCGGTCAACGATTTGGGTAACCGTGCCAAAGCGGGCAAGCTCAAACCGGACGATACGCAAGGCGGAACTTATACTGTGACCAACGTGGGAACTTTCGGTTCGGTATTCGGAACGCCGATCATCAACCAGCCGCAGGTCGGAATCCTAGCGCTTGGGGCGATCCGCAAAGTGCCGGCAGTCATTGAAACCGAAGAAGGCGATTTCATCGGCATCCGCAAGAAAATGTTCCTCTCGCACAGTTATGACCACAGGGTTGTTGACGGCGCGCTTGGCGGAAGTTTTGTGAAGCGCGTCGCTGAATTGATGGAGGCGTTTGATGAGAACCGAACTTTCTAATTAACAATTAACAATTAATAATTAATAATTGAAAAAGCTCCTCGTAAAAAGGGGCTTTTCTATTTATACGAGCCACTGTAATTATTAATTCCTAATTATTAATTATTAATTAACCCCTATCTTTGCCTCCTCAATAAATCACAATGGAACTCAAACTCACCCGGCCGATGTGCTTTTTCGACCTTGAAACCACCGGAACCGATATTTGTAAGGACAGAATTGTCGAGATTTCGATATTAAAGGTCTACCCGAACGGCAACAAGGAAAGCCGGACCTGGCTGGTGAATCCTGAAATGCCGATTCCTGCAGAATGTACTGCGGTTCATGGCATCACTAATGAAAAGGTCGCCAACGAACCCACGTTTAAGGATTTGTCTTCGCAGGTCTATAACATGATCAAAGATTCTGATTTGGCGGGTTTCAATTCAGACCGTTTTGACATTCCGTTGCTGGCCGAGGAACTTTTGCGCGCTGGCTTGGACTTCGATATGAAGAGCCGCGTATCTGTCGATATCCAGACGATTTTCCACAAAAAAGAAGAGCGAACGCTCAGTGCCGCATATAAATTTTACTGCGGGCAATCGCTTGAGAACGCCCACAGCGCCGAGGCTGATACCAACGCAACCTATGAAATCCTGAAGGCGCAACTCGAGCGTTATCCGGACCTTGATAACGACATGAAGGCTTTATCTGAATACACGACGCGCAAACGCTCTGTTGACTTTGCCGGATTTATCATTCTGGATAAAGAAGGCGAGGAATGCTTTTCGTTCGGCAAGCATAAAGGCGTCAAGGTCAATAAGGTTTTTGAGATCGAACCGGGTTATTTCGGATGGATACAGAACGCCGATTTTCCGTTGTATACGAAGAAGGTGTTGACGGCGATAAAGCTGCGGAGGTTGAATAATAAATTTTAGACAGTTTCCAGTTGTTAGTTGCTAGTTGTTAGGAGCTGCAAGAGTTGTGTAAAATGTATCTGATAATTAATGTAAAGCTGTCAACTTCTTCACGAATCGGGCTCCAAACATAATTGTGGAAATCAACAATCTAACAACTAACAACTAACAACTAGCAACTAGCAACTAGCAACTAGCAACTAACCATGAAAATCATCTGCATCGGCCGCAACTACGCCAAACACATCGATGAACTGCAAAACGAACGTCCCGACGAGCCGGTTATTTTCCTCAAGCCCGACACGGCGCTGCTGCCGCGCGACCAGGATTTTTACATTCCTGAATTTTCAAACGATGTGCATCACGAAATTGAAATCGTTGTCAGGATCAATAAAGTCGGCAAATACATCGATGCGAAATATGCCCATAAATATTATGACGAGCTGACGGTCGGACTTGATTTCACCGCGCGCGACGTTCAACAAACCCTCAAGGAAAAAGGTTTGCCGTGGGAAAAAGCAAAGGCATTTGACAATTCGGCGGTGATTGGTGACTTTATATCGAAAAAAAATTGTAGTTCGGATGAAAGCCTTAAATTTACGCTTCTGAAAAACAAACAAACCGCCCAAAGTGGTGATTCGTCAATGATGCTTTGGCAAATCGATGAAATCATTGCTTACGTTTCCCGTTTTTTTACCCTGAAGACAGGAGATTTAATATTTACCGGAACGCCAGAAGGAGTCGCCCCTGTGAAAGCCGGAGACGTTCTCGAGGGTTATTTAAACCAAAAAAAACTATTGACCACATTAATTAAGTAATGGCGTTAAATTACAACCTTGCGAAAGTCTATGCACTTTCAGACAACGACCCCGAATTTGTGATGCAAATCATAACGTTGTTCGTAACCGAGGTGCCGCAGGACATGGTCCAGATCAAACTCGGCATCAAAACCAAAGACCATAAACTGGCGTACGCCTATGCCCACAAAATCAAACCTACCTTGGATTTGCTCGGCATGAACGTCGCTTTTGAAGAAATTCTCCAGATTGAAGCCTGGACCAAGCGCGAAGGCAAACGCAAGGAAATCAACGATACTTTTGACAGCGTTGAATCGCAGGTGGAGAAAGCGGTGAAGGAAATCAAGAAAGACTTCAACCTTTAATTATTTTAAATTTTAAATTCTAAATTTTAAATTAAGGCAGATGTTCTTCAATTTATAATTTAAAATTTATAATTCATAATAGCAGTATGACGTCAGTCATTGTCACCATTGGCGATGAAATCCTCATCGGCCAAATCACCGATACCAATTCTGGCTACATTGCCAAGGCGCTCGACAAAATCGGTGTGCAGACTACGCAAATGTTGTCTATCGGCGATGATCGTCAGCAAATCCTTGATACTTTATCGTCATTGCAGGATAAGGCCGATCTTGTCATCGTTACCGGCGGCCTTGGACCGACAAAAGACGATATCACCAAAAAAACATTTTGCGAATATTTTGATGACGGACTCATCGTCAGCCAGCGCGTGCTTGACCACATTACAGATATGTGGACAAATATCTTTAAAGTTGAACTGACTCAAGTCAACAAAGACCAGGCGCTCGTGCCGTCAAAAGCCACAGTCTTGTTCAACCGTTACGGGTCGGCGCCGGGCATGTGGATTCAGAAGGGAAACACGGTTTTCATTTCGCTTCCGGGCGTTCCGTTCGAGATGAAAGGCATCGTCGAGCACGAAATCATCCCGAAGCTTATCAGCGAATTTGATCGTCCGTATATCGTCCACAAAACCATACTGACTTACGGAATGGGTGAAAGCATGGTCGCGGCGCGCATCGAACAATGGGAAAACAACCTGCCGGATTTTATCAAACTGGCTTATCTTCCGTCGCCTGGCCGCGTCCGACTAAGAATGTCGGCGCGCGGTAAAAACAAGGATTTGCTTGAAAACACAATCAAGGAAAAAACTGAATCGCTGACAGAAATCATCGGCGATATCATTGTTGGGTTTGACGATGACGAGTTGCTCGAAGCCGTTGTCGGTAAATTGCTGACCGAAAAAAAACAAACCATTTCAACCGCAGAAAGCTGTACAGGCGGAAAAATTGCCCAAACGTTGACCTCGATTCCAGGATCGTCCAAGTATTACAAAGGCAGCATCGTCAGTTATGCCGAAGAAGTGAAAATTGATGTGCTTGGCGTTTCAAAAGAAACGATTGAAAAATATTCGGTAGTTTCGGCCGAGGTGGCGCGCGAAATGGCATCGGCCGCCAAACGGATTCTGAAAACCGATTACGCCATTGGCGTTACAGGAAATGCAGGCCCGACAACGGACAACACCGATAAAAGCGTAGGCATCGTCTTTATCGCCGTCGCGACGCCAACCGATGTTGTTGTCCAGGAGTTTAATTTCGGTCAGCCGCGCGAAAAAGTCATCGACAGAAGCGTGAATAAATCGCTCGAAATGTTGCGCAGGGAAATTCTGAAAACGACTTTAGAAAACAAATAAAAAAAAAGGATAAAAAAGCGTAATATTTATTTTGTACGAACCAATTATTTTTCGTTTCTTTGCACCCTGATTTTGAATAACGATAAAAGAAAAGCATAATGTCAAGAGTTTGCGACCTTACAGGCAAAAGAGCGATGGTAGGAAACAACGTTTCTCACGCGATGAACAAGACAAAGAGAAAATTCTCTGTGAACTTGGTTAAAAAACGTTTCTACCTTGCTGAAGAAGACAGATGGATTACACTTCGTGTAGCTGCTTCAACAATCAAGACAATTAACAAAAACGGACTGACTGCAGTTTTGAAAAAAGCGCAGGCTGAAGGATTCATTAAAATGTAATCCTCCGGGAATAACTATAAAGAGCAATGGCAAAGAAAGGCAACAGAATCCAGGTAATCTTAGAGTGTACCGAGCACAAAACCAGCGGTATGCCAGGCACTTCTAGGTACATCACAACCAAGAACAAAAAAAATACTCCAGACCGTATGGAGATCAAAAAATTCAACCCGATCTTGAAAAGGGTAACCGTTCACAAAGAAATTAAATAATAAGTCATGGCAAAGAAAACCGTAGCAACACTCCAGACAGCTTCTAAAAGATTGTCTAAAGTCATTAAAATGGTGAAATCACCAAAGACAGGCGCCTACACTTTCGTTGAATCGATCATGGCTCCTGAACTGGCAGACGAGTTCTTGAAAAAGAAATAATCTGGCATTATTCGTTATACAAAAGCCGCTTCGTTTGGAGTGGCTTTTTTGTTTTATATTGTTTTATATTTGTGTAGCTATTCCGGCTGTTCGCTGCAAGTCCTCGCTGGTCAAGCCGTTTTTGCAAATTTCACTTTGGCTTCCGTTGGTCGCCAAGTTCAATTTCAAAAACTTGGCTTTCTCAACTGCGGGCTTTTTGCTGCCATCCGGGCTAGAAAGTTCAAAGTTTAAAGTTCAAAGTTTAAAGTTTGAGCGCACTAACCTTGAACCTTAAACCTCAAACGTTTTTAATTAATGTCTTTCTTCAAACGCATATTCTCCTCCGAAAAAAAGCAAACACTCGACAAAGGTCTCGAACAAACCAAAACGTCATTCTTTTCTAAATTAACCAAAGCAGTCGCCGGCAAATCAAAAGTAGATGACGAAGTTTTGGATAACCTGGAAGAAGTATTGGTCACTTCGGACGTCGGTGTGGAAACAACCTTAAAAATCATCGAGCGAATCGAAAAGCGCGTCGCCGAAGACAAATACCTCGGCACCGATGAACTCAACCGCATCCTTCGCGAGGAAATCGCCGCGCTGCTGTCTGAAACCAACAACGGCGAAGCAACCGAATTTACGATTCCTGCAGATAAAAAACCTTATGTAATCATGGTCGTTGGCGTCAATGGCGTCGGGAAAACCACGACCATCGGCAAACTGGCGTCCCAATTCAAAAAAGCCGGCTATAAAGTCGTTCTCGGTGCAGCCGATACATTCCGCGCCGCAGCGATTGACCAATTGCAAATCTGGGCAGATCGCGTAGGCGTGCCAATCGTCAAGCAGCAAATGGGTTCAGATCCGGCGTCGGTCGCATTTGATACGTTACAATCTGCCGTATCCCAAAACGCCGACATCGTCATCATCGATACCGCCGGACGTCTTCACAATAAAGTTGGCTTGATGGCCGAACTTACCAAAGTCAAGCGCGTGATGCAAAAAGTAGTCGCAGATGCGCCGCATGATGTCATGCTTGTACTCGACGGCTCAACCGGGCAAAACGCTTTTGAGCAGGCCAAACAATTTACCGCGGCTACAGAAGTATCGGCTTTAGCCGTTACCAAGTTGGACGGTACAGCCAAAGGCGGTGTAGTCATCGGGATTTCAGACCAGTTCCAGATTCCGGTGAAATACATCGGCGTGGGCGAAGGCATCGACGATTTGCAGGTGTTCAATAAATACGAGTTCGTAGATTCGTTTTTTAAATAATTGCAGATTTTCTGTAAAATTGTTTTGGTTTATTTTTTTTTATTTATAAAAAATCTGACATTTATCGTCCAACCAAAACAACATGAAAATTAAACATTCCCTACTCGTATTATTTATTCTCGCCGGTTTGCCCGCATTGGCGCAAAAAACGTTTGAAGAAGGCTATTTTATTGACAACTCCGGCAAAAAAACTTCGGCTTTATTGCGGACGACATCACTCGAGAACCTAAATGCCAAGGGCAAAATGCTGGAATATAAAGCAAGTCCCGATGCGTCGGCGTCGGTAGCTTTTACTGAACTTTCAGAAATCGGCATCGGCAATGACACAAAGCTCAAGAAAGTCGAAATTGCGCTCGACGACGCCAATCTGTACAATAATTTTCCTTCAAACAAATATCCCGATTTTACAACCGTGACGGTATTCCTGAACGTGCTGGTAGAAGGCGATGCATCGCTATATGTCTACGAAAGCAGTCGCGGCAACAAATATTTTTACACCGTAAAGGGCAAGGTCGATAAAATCGAACAGCTGCTTTATAAAAAATATGTGCTCAGCGCCACGAGCGCGCCACGCGAGGTCAGTACGTTCAGGCAGCAAATGCAAGACAATTTGGGTTGTCCGGGAGATGCATCAGACAAATTCTTCACTTTGCGTTATGACCGCAAGGCGCTTCTCGAGCAATTCAATGCTTATAATAATTGCCATGGCAGCCAGAGCCAGCTTTACGGAAACACAAAAAAGAAAAGGTCAACGGTTTACTTTACAGCATTGGGCGGCGCGCAAATGGGTTCGGGAACCATTAAGAATGTTGATCCGGAGCCTGAAAAAGAAAATTCAATATTTTATAATTTTGGTCTTGAAGCCGAACTTCGCAATTCAGATGAAAAATGGGGCCTGATTGCAAGAGTGGAATTTGAAAGCCCAAATTTCAAGTTTGAAGTTCAGGAGGATTTGTCTGAATTTACCAGTGATATCCGTTATCACACATATACTACGAAAGCAATTTTCATCAATCCGACAATTGGTGGCCGCTTGTATTTTAACCCTGAAGCAAAAAGCAAGATTTTTTGTGAAGCTGGACTGGGTTTCAGTTTTCCGGTCGGCGGGAAATTTGAACATTCGAGTTATATCGCCAATGCAACCACGGCATATACGGGAACGCGAATCGAGACCGTTCTCAGGGCGAGCGTTTTCTTCGCAGGTTCTGTCGGGTATGTTTTTTCCGATCGGCTCGGTGCCGAAGTCAGGGCAACAATCGGTAAAAACCCGGCCAATACTACCCAGAACTACGTGACTTTCAGATATTCAACCGTGGGGATAAATCTCAGATACACGCTATAGAACAATGGAAAACCTGAAGCCGCTGCATATTTACCTGGGCTGCATTGTGTGTTTTATCGCGTCGAATATTTTTTCGAGAGCGGGCATTGCCATATTGGATTATATATTTGCGGCGATCGGTTTTGTGTTTCTTTTTTTTGCGATCAAAATGTACTTTAAAAAACCGCGCTAGTTGATCAGTGCGTTTATTTTTTGCCACAGCACGTCGTCAAAGTCGGACAGCGCGGGATTAACGCTGTCTGCGGCATCGCCCATTCTGATGACGACCATACTTCTGCTTGGCACAATATAGATTTTCTGGTCGTTCTTTCCGAGCGCCATAAACATGTCATCTGGCCCGTTTGGAATCAAACTGCCATTGAACTGGAATTGAGTCTGTGGCAAGTGGTAGCTGCTTTTGCCATTGAGCCACCAAAGATAACCGTAGGCCTGATTGATATTTTGCGATGTATTTGTGGCCGCGTTAAAGAAATTTTCATTCACGATGACATCGTTCTGCCATTTGCCTTTGTTGAGCATCAGCAATCCGAAGCGCGCCATGCTGCGTGCGTCGCTTCCGTAAACGATATTGTCGCCCGAAGTAAACCACGCGCCGTTCATCCCAATCCTGTCGCGGAGTTTCGCGTTGAAATAATCCGAATAAGACTGCCCGGCAGCTGCCGCAATCACATCCTGCAGCTTTACGTACACATTTGCGTAAGCCCAGCGCGTTCCGGCATCGGCTAGGTATTGCAGGTTTGCGGGGTCGACATTATCGCCTAGCGCGTCGTCGAGACCTGAAGTCATTGTCAGTAAGTTTCGATTTGTGATCAGGTTTTCTTTGTCGATTGGCGCGCTGGTCCAGCCCGTGCCGAGATAGTCCGATACTTTGTCGTCAATATCGAGCAGGCCTTCCTGCCCGGCGATTCCTGTCATTGCCGATGTCAAGGTTTTTCCGGCGCTGGCCCAATACCAAAGCGATGAAGCAGCGTGGCCATTGAAATAGCTTTCGACGACGATTTTGCCATCGACCAGTATGATGAAAGCGCGCGAATGTTTCTCTTCGAGATAATCTGAAAGCGGCGTCAGCGCAGACTGGTTCCAGCCGAGTTCGGCAACTGAAACCGTTGCCCATGTATCAGTCCCGATCGGTGGAAAATACAACGGCGTTTCAATTGGCTGCTGGTTATCGGAATCAGAGCTGCATCCAAAAATCAGTAATGCAGAAGAAGCAATGACAAGCGTTTTTGTCGCCGTTGCAAAGTTTTTTATTTTACCCTTTGACTTCATAAAAAAATTTTCGCTGAGATGTCAAATATAACCAATAGTTTAACTGCGATTTTTGTTATTTTTATTTCGGTTGACACCCGTGAAAGCTATCTTTGCAGCCAGCTTTGAACCAAAAATTTCTCTCGATGAAGTCCAAACTCCTGTTTTTGTTGCCCACGCTCGCGATTTTTGGTTGTAACAAACAAGTCGGGCCCGCCGATATCGCCAAGATAAACGGCTATTGGGAAATCGAAAAAGTAATTCTGCCCGACGGTTCAACCAAAGAGTATCCTGCCAATACGATAATCGATTTCTTTGAGATCAAAGGCAACTCGGGCATCCGCAAAAAAGTGACGCCGCAACTCGATGGCAGTTACACGGACAACGGCGCGCCGGAAAACATTACCGTAAAATTCGCAGATCGCAAAGCATATCTTTGCTACAATTCAAATTACGCGAAATGGCAGGAAGAAGTGATCGAAGCCAATGATGATGAACTCGTTTTCAAAAACGAAAGCAAACTCGAATACCACTATAAAAAACCAATTCCTTTCAGCAAGAAATAATGGCGAAACGGCTCAGCAACGACAGTCCGGTCGGCGATATCCTCAAGGAAATCATCCAGGCCAATAAACTCCAGGGAGGAATCGATGAGGTTGCCGTGAAAGACGCATGGAAAAACCTCATGGGCAACGGTGTCAACAGTTATACGCGAAACGTCGCCCTGAAAAACGCGACGCTTTACGTTGAGCTGACTTCAGCGGTTTTACGCGAAGAATTGAGTTACGGCAAGCAGAAAATCATCGCGATGATCAATGATGAATTGGGTAAGGAAGTGGTGAAGGATGTGGTTTTGAGATAACCCGCCCGCTGCGCTTCGACCCGGCTGCGCCTTGGAACCGCTTCGCTTTGGGATTGATTCGCAAAACAAAAATCCCGCTTCAATTGAACGGGATTTTATTTTTTAGAACTGCCA
>JAEWLD010000232.1 GCA_023393485.1 Bacteroidota bacterium | reverse complement strand
GACCGAGAACGTCATTCGCCAGGCCGGAGTCGAGGAAAAGTCAACAACGACCACGATTCCATTTGTCAAAAACAATGAGCTCGATTATGCACAGGCCTTAAAGTGGATCGGCGACGATTATGAAGAGTACGCCTGGCTGATTTTCATCCCGATCGTGATTTTCATCATCACTGCGGTTTCTAACGGCGCGAATTTGACCGACGGCATTGATGGCCTGGCCGCAGGAACTTCGGCGATATCGGTGCTCGCGCTTGGCATTTTCACGTTCGTTTCGGGTAACATCATTTTCTCGAGTTACCTCAATATCATGTACATCCCGAATTCGGGCGAAATGACGGTATTTATTGCCGCGTTCGTCGGTTCGTTGATCGGTTTTCTATGGTACAATTCGTATCCGGCAGCCGTATTTATGGGCGATACCGGAAGTCTGACCATCGGCGGCATCATCGCAGTATTGGCAATTGCAGTCCGTAAAGAACTGCTCATTCCATTGCTTTGCGGGATTTTCCTGGTCGAGAATTTCTCGGTCGTGTTGCAGGTCAGCTATTTCAAATACACAAAAAAACGGTTTGGCGAAGGCCGGAGGATTTTTTTGATGTCGCCTTTGCACCATCATTATCAAAAGAAAGGCTATCACGAAAGCAAGATCGTGACGCGCTTTTGGATTGTCGGGATTCTGCTCGCCATTTTGTCGATCGTAACGCTTAAACTCAGGTAATGGCACAAAGACTAGTCATATTAGGGGGTGGCGAAAGCGGCGTAGGCACTGCGATTTTGGGCAAAAAGAAAGGCTACGACGTATTCGTGTCGGATTTCGGCAAAATCAAGGCGCATTACAAAGAAGTGCTGTTGATCAACAAAATCGATTGGGAAGAGGAAACCCATACCGAGGAGTTGGTTTTGAACGCCGACATCGTGATGAAAAGCCCCGGCATTCCAGACAAATCGCCGGTCGTAAAAAAGCTGATGGAAAAAGGCATCCCGGTGATTTCCGAAATCGAGTTCGCGGCGCCGTTTACCAAAGCCAAAATTATCGGAATCACGGGAAGCAACGGCAAAACCACGACAACATCGCTCACGTATCATTTGTTGAAGCGCGGCGGATTGAATGTAGGGCTTGGCGGCAACATCGGGAAGAGTTTTGCCTGGCAGGTCGCCGAGGACAAGTTTGATTATTACGTGCTTGAACTCAGCACTTTCCAGTTGGACGGCATCGTTAATTTCCGTCCGGACGTTGCTGTAGTTACGAATTTGAGCCCCGATCACCTGGACCGCTACGATTACAAATACGAAAACTATATCGCGTCAAAGTTCCGCATCACGATGAACCAGACCGAATCAGATTACCTGATCTACGATGGCGACGACCTGGTCATCCTGGATTGGCTCCAAAACAATAAAACAAATGCCCAACTCATTCCTTTTTCGCTGACAAAAAGTTACAGCAAAGGAGCACAAATCAAAAACGACACTATGGAAATCAACATCAACGAAGAAGAATTCACGATGGAAACCGCAAACATTGCGCTTGAAGGCAAACACAACCTCAAGAACGCGATGGCAGCTACCTCGGTAGCCAAACTCATGAACATCCGCAAGGCTGTCATCCGCGAAAGCCTTTCGAATTTCCAGGGCGTTGAACATCGCCTGGAAAAAGTGCTGAAAATCCAGAACGTCCAGTACATCAATGACTCAAAAGCCACGAACGTCAATGCGACTTTTTTTGCGCTGGACTCGATGACGGTTCCAACAATCTGGATCGTCGGCGGTGTAGACAAAGGGAATGACTATACCGAACTGATGTCGCTCGTCCGCGAAAAAGTTAAAGGAATCATCTGCCTCGGCGTTGACAACAAAAAAATCATCGACGCATTTGGGGATGTGGTTGATATCATGGTCGAAGTCGATAACATGCAGGACGCTGTCCGCACGGCATCCCGCATGGCCGAAAAAGGCGATGCCGTACTGCTGTCACCGGCTTGCGCGAGTTTCGATCTGTTTGAGAATTACGAAGATCGGGGAAGGCAGTTTAAGGTTGCGGTGCAGAATCTTTAGTTGCTAGTTTTTAGTGGCTAGTGGTTAGATATTGCTTCTCGCCAGATGTGGCTACTATAAATTGAAGTTTAGATTTTAAAGATAAAAAGATTAATAGTAAAAACAGTTAGATAAAGTTTCATGATGTCTGAAATGTAAGTAGCTAGACAACCCATCTAGCAACTAACAACTAACAACTAACAACTAACAACTAACAACTAACAACTAAAAACTAACAACTAATGGTTGAACTACTCAGCAAACTACGTGGAGACAAAGTCATTTGGGCATTCGTTGCTCTATTGGCGCTGTTCTCGTTCATGCCGGTTTTCAGCGCGAGCAGTAACCTGGCGTACATGGGCGAAGGTACGGGCAATACCATCGCTTATCTGGTTAAACATTTTGCCCACGTGCTCATCGGCTTCTGCATGATATATTGGGTGCATAAAGTGCCTTATCACTATTTCCGGGGTATATCTATGATTGCGTTGCCCATTGTGTGGTTGTTATTGGGTTACACACTCGTCAAAGGCACCGTGATCGCAGGAGCCAATGCGGCGCGTTGGATTCAGGTTCCGTTCATTGGCATCACGTTCCAGACCTCGACACTAGCGTCGATTATCCTTATGGTTTTCGTTGCGCGCTATTTATCGAAGAAACGTGAAACACCAGCTACTTTCAAAGAATCGCTGTGGGAATTGTGGACGCCTGTATTTGTAACGATCGGACTCATTTTGCCGGCCAATTTTTCAACTGCCGCACTCATGTTTGCGATGGTAATCATGTTGGTTTTCATCGGTCAATATCCTTTGAGATATATCGGTTTGATCCTCGCTTCGGGCGTCGTTGCCCTGACGTTCTTTATCATATTGGGGAAAGCATTTCCAGAGGCAAAGTTTTTCAGCCGTGTCAATACATGGGAAAAACGTCTCGAAAATTACCGCTCTGACGCGCATGACAAAGACGCTGATGACGAGCATTACCAAATTGAAAAGGCCAAAACCGCAATCGCGTCCGGCGGCATTTACGGTCTCGGCCCGGGTAAAAGCGTACAGAAGAACTTTTTGCCACAGTCTTCGTCGGACTTTATTTACGCGATCATCGTCGAAGAATGGGGATTGATTGGCGGGCTCGGCGTGATGATTTTGTACCTGTTGTTGTTTTTCAGATTCATTGTCGCGGCGCATAAAGCCAATTCGGTGTTCGGCAAACTCGTGGTTGTCGGACTCGGTTTCCCGATCATATTCCAGGCTTTGATCAACATGGCCGTCGCAACGGAACTCTTGCCGGTGACAGGACAGACATTGCCACTGATTTCATCCGGCGGTAGCTCAATCTGGATGACCTGCATCGCGATCGGAATCATTATCGGCGTCACCAAAAAAGAGGAAGAAATCGCAGCCGAACTTGACGAGAAACAAAAACGTGAAGAAGCATTCCAACGCATGATCGACGCGCAAATCGAGCGTGAAGAAGCTGCCGAAGCGGCGATGATTGCAATTGCCAACGGTGAAGCGGCCGAACTCAAAAACGAAAATTATTCAATTGAGGAGAGTTTGTCGAGCAATCCGATGAACGCGGTGTTGAAGAAGAAATAGAAATAGAAGAAAGACCGCTGCGCTGCAAGAGGAAAGACTGCTGCGCTGCAAGAAATTAGAAACAGAAATTCGAGAATTCGTGGCACAGAAAAAATTTATCCTAAGCGGCGGCGGAACCGGCGGGCACATTTACCCGGCGATCGCCATTGCCAATGAATTGAAACTTCGGTTTCCCGATGCTGAATTTTTGTTTGTCGGTGCCGAGGACAAGATGGAAATGCAGAAAGTCCCGCAGGCCGGATATCAAATCAAGGGTTTGTGGATTGCCGGACTACAGCGAAAGCTCACTTTGCAGAACATGATGTTTCCGATAAAATTACTGTCGAGTATTTTCAAAGCCAGAAAAATCATCCGTGAATTCAAACCCGATGTCGTGATCGGCACCGGCGGTTTTGCGAGCGGCCCGACATTGCAGGCTGCGGGTTCGGCGGGAATTCCGACGTTGGTTCAGGAGCAGAATTCATATCCGGGAATCACAAATAAGATGCTGGCAAAAAAAGCGGCAAAGATTTGCGTTGCCTATGACGGACTGGAGCGGTTTTTCCCGAAAGACAAAATCGTTTTGACCGGAAATCCGGTACGTCAGGATTTGATTGCGATAGGCGGCAAAAAGGCGCAAGCAGTCGAATATTTCAAACTCGATGCGGATAAAAAGACACTTTTGATTCTAGGCGGAAGTCTCGGCGCGCGCCGAATCAACCAATTGGTCGCAAACGAAATCGACTCGATTGTTGCCCATGGCGTACAAGTAATCTGGCAATGCGGCAAGTTTTATTACGACCAGTACAAGCATTTCGGCGAAAAAGAAAATATACAGGTCATGGCGTTCATTGACCGCATGGATTTGGTTTATGCCGCCGCTGACATCGTGATTTCGCGTGCGGGTGCGTCGTCGGTTTCGGAACTGTGTCTCGTTGGCAAACCGGTGATTTTCATTCCGTCGCCTAACGTGGCCGAAGACCATCAGACCAAAAACGCAAAAGCCATCGTGGACAAAGGCGGCGCGTTGATGATAAAGGAATCCGAACTCGATTCGCAGTTTGAATCGGTGTTCAACGATTTGCTTTCGAATGAAAACAAACAACGCGAGCTCGGCGAGAACATTAAAAAGTTGGCAAGGCCGAATGCGACTAAGGAAATTGTAGATGAGATTGTGAAATTGATAAAGTCATAAAGTCGTAAGGTCATAAAGTCGTAAAGGCTTTGACCCATCAACATTTGCATTTATGACTTTATGACATTAAGACTTTAAGACTAAAAATGAACCTAAACCAAATCCATAACGTCTTTTTCATCGGCATCGGCGGCATCGGCATGAGTGCGCTCGCGCGGTATTTCAAGACGATCGGCAAGGACGTTGCGGGTTATGATAAGACACCGACCGAATTGACTTCGGAATTGATCGAAAGCGGTATTCCGATACATTTTGAGGATTCGATTTCGATGATTCCGGAAAGTTTCAACCAGGACAACACCTTAGTCGTGGTGACGCCGGCCGTTCCGGTGATGCATTCGCAGTGGAATTATTTTCTCGAAAGGAATTATGAGGTGAAAAAACGGGCCGAAGTACTCGGCATCATCACCAAAGGCACATTTTGTTTTGCCGTTGCCGGAACGCATGGCAAGACGACGACATCGAGCATTCTCGGACATATTTTATATGAAAGCGGCGCCGATGTGACGGCATTTGTCGGGGGCATCGTCGAGAACTACAATTCAAATTTGATTGGTGAAGGCAAAACGGTTACCGTAGTCGAAGCCGACGAATTTGACAGGTCGTTTTTGCACTTGCATCCGAACATCGCTTGCGTGACTTCAATGGACGCCGACCATTTGGATATTTATGGAGACAAGGCCGCGATCGAGGAATCGTTTGCCGAATTCGCTGCCAAAGTAGAAAACAAACAAGATTTATTCGTCGCAAAAGGACTGCCGCTCAACGGTTTGACAGTGGCAGTCCGCGGCGACGCTGATTTTAAGGCTTTCAATATCCGTATTGAAAATTCACAATATGTTTTCGACGTGCAGACGCCGACGGAATTCATTAAGGATTTGCGGTTCGGCCTGCCCGGAAACCACAACCTGACAAACGCGGTAATGGCTTTGGCGATGGCAAAAAATTTCGGCACCCCGACCGAGGCCATCGCCAAGGCTTTGCTGTCGTTTAAGGGAATCCGCCGTCGTTTTTCGTATCAGATCAAGACTGACACAAAAGTATACATCGACGATTATGCGCATCACCCGACTGAAATCAATGCCGTGCATCAGGCCGTACGCGAATTGTATCCGGCCGAAAAAATCCTCGCGGTTTTCCAGCCGCATCTCTTTAGCCGTACGCGGGATTTTGCCGACGGATTTGCCCAAAGCCTGTCACAGTTCGACCAGGTGATATTGCTCGACATTTATCCAGCGCGTGAATTGCCGATTGAAGGCATTACTTCAGCGTGGCTGATGGACAAAATAGCCAACCCAAATAAGCGGTTGTTACAAAAAGGCGAATTGATTCCGGCGCTGCAATCTGCACCTAATAAGGTAATTGTGACAATTGGCGCAGGCGATATCGGGGAAATGGTACACGACATAAAAGAAGCATTATGAAAAAGATATTCAACTGGACAAACATCAGGCTGGTACTCATCTTCGGGGCAATGATTTTCCTTTTTGCCTTTACGACCGTACGCAATGAAGAGCGCATGCTGACCAAGTCGGTGGTTGAATTTACCGGCGACGATAACCTTTTCATAACCAATGAATCGGTTAATAAATTGTTAATAGAAAATAATAGGGGCGCAAGAAGCATTCGTAAAGATAAAGTAGATTTGAACAGGCTCGAAAGCCAGTTAAACGCGCACGAAATGATAGCAAAATCGGAGGTTTTTGTGACGATTGACGGCGTGCTCAAAGCCAGGGTCAAGCAAAAAACTCCCATTGCCAGAGTGTTGGACGAGAACGGTTCCTTTTACATTGATTACGAAGGGAATACGATGCCGCTTTCTGACCAGTATTCAGCCAGAGTTCCGCTCATCACGGGCTCGGTCAATGACGGCAACAGGAAGGAAATTGCCAAGATGTTCAGGATTGTCCACGACGACGATTTTTTGAAGAAGAACATCATCGGCGCGACGGTTTCGCCAACGGGAAACATTGTTTTGGCCAACCGGAATTTCAATTACAAGATTGATTTCGGCAAGACGATCAACATCGAAAGAAAGTTCAATAATTACAAAGCTTTTTTTCAAAAAGCGGTTACAGACAGTACAATTACAAAATATAAAATGATCAACCTGAAGTTTACCGAGCAGGTGGTTTGCACTAAATAGGAGGTTATGGAAAGAGAAAATATCGCAGTAGGACTAGACATCGGAACCACGAAAATCGTTGCGATGATCGGCAAGAAGAATGAGTACGGCAAATTGGAAATCCTAGGCGTCGG
>JAEWLD010000273.1 GCA_023393485.1 Bacteroidota bacterium | reverse complement strand
AGGTCAATGCCGAAATCTCCCGCCAAACAAGTCTTGCCGTGATAAGAATTGACGGCCGTTATTATGCGTTGCAGCCTTCGGTTTTGGGAAGTCCGACAATGCTCGAGGAAGTTATCGTCGAGGCGTTTTTGTCGAAAGGCATTGCAAAATCGTCGCGTTACTTTGTGTTGTCGCCGCAAAAAATCGAGGAACTTCCGGGTGTGACCGATGCCGATGTCCTGTTTTCGCTCCAACAGCTTCCGGGAGTCAAAAGCCCGAATGAAACCGCTAGCGGCCTGCATATCCGCGGCGGGACGCCAGACCAAAATCTTGTGCTTTGGGATAATATCCGAATGTATCATCCGGGGCATTTGTTCGGGATGATTTCGGGCTTCAATCCGGGTGTGACCCAGACGATCCACTTTTATGACAAGGCGACGGAGTCCAAATTCGGCGAGCGGGTTTCAGGCATTATCGATATAAGAACGGCTGACAAAGTCGATTCGCTCAGCGCCGAAGCCGGCATAAACGGGCTGAATAGCGATGCACTTGTCAAAATTCCGTTCGGAAAAGTCGGCATCCAGCTTTCGGGGAGGAAATCCTATACCGAATGGCTGCAGACGCCAACCTTTGACGCGCTTTCTGAAAAGGTTTTCCAGAACACTGATTTCCATCGGTTCGATAGCCAAAACCGTTTCGGATTTCAGGATTATGCGGCAAAGGTGAGCTTCGTTCCGAATGATAAAGACCGGGTTGCGCTGTCGGGAATCGCGATTGACAATCATCTCGATTTTCTTTCAGTGTCGGACGGCGTCAGCAGCAACCGCAAAATGAATGTCCGCAATTATGGATTCAGCGCGAATTGGGCTCATTCATATGGCAGACTCATGCAGGAAATCGCTGTACATTATTCGGCGTATACTATCGATTACGAACACAATCGCCGGTTCGCGCCCGATAACTATGAATGGTTTGTCAAGAAAAACCGCGTGATGGATTCGGGCGTCGGGCTCAACTACGATTATCGGTACAGCGGCGGTTTGTCGTTTAGATTCGGTTACCAGCTTTTGGGCAATGACTTGTCGCATATTTTCGTCAACCGATATCCCGGACTCGAGGTCGAACTCGGTCAAAACCACCTGATGAACGTCACTCATGCCTGCTATGCGCAATTCAGTTATGCGCCCAATATGTGGGTTTTACAAGGCGGCGCGCGTTATGACTATTATAACCGGCCCGACCAGGACAGTTTTGAACCGCGTGTTTCGGTCCAGCGAAAGTTTGGCGCGGGGTTTATCGGGCAATTGTCTTATGAGCGAAAAAGCCAGATTGTCAGCCAGATCCACGAAAGCGTAGCCAACGATCTGAGTTTGGAAAACTACATTTGGATTTTATCCGACGGGATGAAATATCCTGTGCAGACTGCCAATCAATTTACCGCCGGGCTTACCTACAAGGCGAAATCATTCCTGATAGATGCCGATGTCTATTACAAAACAATCGACGGGATTACTTCGATGGCGTTCGGTTTTTTGCACCAATACGATTCGCAGACGCACCGCGGCGACGGCTTCACCAGGGGTTTTGATCTGCTCGTACAGAAAAGCGCAAAGACGTGGCGCGCGTGGCTTACCTATACTTACCAGGATTCACAAAACCGGTATCATGGCTTGAACAGTGGCTATTTTTTTCCGATCAGTTCAGACATACGGCATGCGGTGACTTTATCGTTCCACAAAGATTGGGGAAAATTTGCCGCTTCCGCAGGCTGGTTTCTGCACACCGGAAAACCGTATAGCGAAATCGATGATAACGGGCAGATCAATTCTTTTAACCACAAGAGATTGCCGGTTTACCACCGGCTCGACGCTTCGGCGAGTTACCAATTCGCAAAAAAGAAGTCGTGGAACGCCAAAGCCGGAGTGTCATTCCTGAACCTCTATGGCAGGCATGTCCTGATCAGTCGCGAATATGAGCGGCAGGCGTCTGATATCGGCGGATTGTTCGAAGCAACCTATACGGCCGTTGATTACCGGTCGCTTGGCTTTACGCCAAATTTTTTTGTGCGCGTAGGCTTTTAATCTTTGTCCTCAAGCGAAAAAATCTCGCTGACTTCTTTATTGAAAAATGCCGCTAATTTCAGTGCCAGAACCGTTGACGGCACGTATTTTCCGAGTTCCATCGCGTTGATGGTTTGGCGGCTGACACCGATTTTTTCGGCGAGTTCAGCCTGTGATACACCTGCTATCGCCCGCAATACTTTTAAATTATTCTTCATCGCCGCCCGAATTGAGTCTATAAATCATTACATGGATCCGGATAATGATAAACAGCAAAACCGTAAACATATTGGCCAGCATAAACTGGTAATAAAACATGCCGTAAACAAATACGGTAGCCAAAAGCATGACGCCAAAATTGAAATAAACCGCCCATACAAGGCTTTCATAACGTATTTTGGCGATGAGTTCGTCTTCGTTTTTCAGGCGCGAAAAGCCAACCAGCAGTCCGCCGATAACTATACAGATAAGGATGATTTCGTCCGAGATACTGTTGTCGATGACTGTCATAAACTGGCGATGGCCCAAAAACTCGTCAGCGGCAATTGCGAATACCTTGGCGTGGAGCATTTCGTCGATCGATTGGTTGGTCACAGTCAGGTAAATGGCAGTGGCAAGCGCCGGCACAAACAGCACCCAGCCAATCCATTTGCATTGATTTGGAAAAAGGAACGCAGTCTTCATTGTAAAAATGTTTTTTATCAAATGTAAAGTTTATTTTACATAAAGACAAAATATTTTTACATTTTAATGAATTGCGGTTTTCCCGTAAGCAATAACTGCGGACAAGTCGTAAACTGCAATAAAAAAATGCTCGTCAAAGTTTTCGGAAGCGCAGTGTTCGGGGTCGACGCAACTACAATAACCATTGAGGTAAACACAGATAATGGCATTGGCTATCACTTGGTCGGACTGCCGGATAACGCAATCAAGGAAAGCTGTTTCCGGATTGCGGCCGCACTAAAGAACAACGATTTTGCGATGCCCGGCAAAAAAATTACGATCAACATGGCGCCGGCCGATCTGCGAAAAGAAGGCTCGGCATACGACTTGACGATCGCAATCGGGATTCTCGTAGCATCGGGTCAGATCAAGGCAGACGATGTTGAGCGTTATGTGATCATGGGTGAACTGTCGCTCGACGGCACGCTACAGCCGATCAGCGGCGCACTTCCAATTGCGATCAAGGCCAAGGATGAAGGTTTTAAAGGTTTTTTTCTCCCGATGGCGAACGTCCAGGAAGCTGCGATTGTTTCAGGACTCGATGTTTATGGGGTCGAAAATCTCAAGGAAGTCATTGATTTTTTTGAAGGCAAAAGAACCCTCGAGCCAACAATTGTCGACACGCGGAAAGAGTTCCTGAAATCTGTCGGGCTTCCGGAATTTGACTTCAGCGATGTCAAAGGCCAGGAGTCGATCAAACGGTGTATGGAAATTGCGGCCGCGGGCGGACATAATATCATCTTGATTGGTCCGCCGGGCGCCGGTAAAACGATGCTTGCCAAACGCCTGCCCGGAATACTGCCGCCGATGACTTTGCGCGAGGCTTTAGAAACTACCAAAATCCACAGCGTTGCCGGAAAACTCAAAGCCGCCGGACTCATGAGCCAAAGGCCGTTTCGGAGCCCGCATCACACGGCGTCAACTGTCGCGCTTGTCGGCGGCGGAAGTTATCCGCAACCCGGCGAGATTTCGATGGCGCACAACGGCGTTCTGTTCCTCGACGAATTGCCCGAATTCAGACGCGACGTACTCGAGGTGCTGCGCCAGCCGCTTGAAGACCGTGAAGTTACGATATCACGCGCGAAATTTACGGTTATTTATCCGTCGTCGTTTATGCTTGTCGCCAGCATGAATCCAAGCCCGAGCGGTTTTTTCAATGACGGCGAAAGGACGCATTCCGCGGGTGAAATGCAGCGGTACATCGGCAAAATCTCAGGGCCATTGCTCGACAGGA
>JAEWLD010000233.1 GCA_023393485.1 Bacteroidota bacterium | reverse complement strand
CTTGTAAGCTTCGTCGACTTTACGCTCGAGCCCGAGGCGGACCATATCCGAGAACTGCCGCGGGAATCCTTCGGCAATCACCGAAATCACACCTGCGCCGCCGGCCAGAACCATCGGCAAAGTGATCATGTCGTCGCCTGAAATCACAAGAAAATCTTTTGGCTTGCCTTGTATCAATTTCATCGCCTGGACAATATCGCCGGCGGCTTCCTTGATTCCGATGATATTCCTGAAATCATTGGCCAAACGCAAAACCGTTGACGGCAGCATGTTGCTCGCGGTACGGCCGGGAACATTGTACAGGATCACCGGTATCGGCGATGCTTCGGCAACCGCTTTAAAATGTTGGTAGATGCCTTCCTGAGTCGGTTTATTGTAATATGGCGAAACAGACAGAACGGCAACAAACTGAGACAAATCATGGGTTTTAAGCTCATTGACGACTTCGGCCGTATTGTTTCCGCCAACGCCGAGAACCATTGGCAGGCGGCTGTTGTTGGCATCGGCTATGGTTTTGATGACAAGCTCTTTTTCATCCGGGGCCAGCGTTGCAGATTCGGCCGTCGTTCCCAAAACAACAAGGTAATCAATGCCATTCTCAATCTGGAAATTGACTATGTTTTTAAGCGCGTCAACGTCGATGGAAAAATCTTTCTTAAATGGCGTGACAAGCGCGACGCCGGTACCAATCAGTGATTGCATGCTAGATTTTATTTAGTATTTTAAGGTATTTGAACAGTTCGTCCGAAAACACTTTGTAGTTCTCGGCATTGGTATCGATCATAAAATGGTGCAGCCGTTTGTCGACTGCCGAAAAACCGGCCTTGAATTTTGCCTTTGACAAATGCGAAACCAGCAATAATGCAGCTTTTTCAGTATCGTAGTAATTGATCAGCAGGTCAAATCCGGTGCAAATGAAATCGTTGACTTCGGGTTTATTGATCGCGGCCGTCCACTTGATGTCTTTGTGGCTGAAAACCGGATAATCAAATGTGTCGTTTTTTCGGATTCGGTCTTTAAAGACAAGAATATTGATGTTTTCAGGTGCGATTCCGTTTGCGACAAGCTCGGCGACCAAGGCCTCACGCTCCTGGAAATAGGTCTGGTCGAACAAAATGCCAACCGTTTTAACTTTGCCATCCGCCGGCGCCGGCGTTGTGTTCGACAGTTCTTTTTTAACGATTTTTTTTGTGACCAGGTCCTTGAGGTAACTTAAAAACATCTTACTTTTACTTGCAACAAATGTAACGAATTTGGCCGCATTTTTTCGGATGGTAAAGCTAAAAAAGTATCGCTGCGCTGTAAAGCGTTTTGGTTTATTCTTAACATTTTTGCTGCTTTCATGCGCACCCAAAACCTATCACGTCAACCGGGTTGAAGGACGTGAAATCGGCGTTGTTGAATCTGGCGGGACCAATGCCGGAATCGAGGAATTCATCAAGCCATATCGCGAGAATATCGACAAAGACATGAACGTAGTGCTCGCCTACGCGCCGCAAACCCTCGACAAATCCGGGCAATGGCAATGTACGATAGGGAATTTGATGGCTGACCTCACGCTGGATTTCGGCAACCGCGTGTTTGAAAAACGCCAGGGCAGAAAAATCGATATGTGTTTGCTCAACTTTGGCGGCATCCGTTCGATCATCCCAAAAGGCGACGTAACCACACGCACAGCGTTTGAAGTAATGCCGTTTGAAAACAAAATCATCGTCGCTGAAATGAAAGGCGAACAAATCAATGAAATCGTAAATTACATCATCGCCGAGAAAAAAGCCCACCCGATTTCAGGTTTGACCTTTACCATCGCGAAAGACGGCGTGCCGAAAACCATTGCGATAAACGGAACGATGGTCAATCCCGCAAAATCGTACTTCGTCGTCACCTCAGATTACCTGATCAATGGCGGCGACCGGATGGATTTTTTTAAAAAAGCCGCAAACTTGTATGATCTTGACTATAAACTGCGCAACGTATTGATTGACTATTTTAAGGAAGTCGATACTTTGCCGGTGGTGAATGATGTAAGGATAAAGGTTGAATAACGACCAACGACCATGAACAGAAGAAACTTCATCCAAAAAACAGCAGCGTCATCCGCATTTATCGCGACCGGATTGTCACTGAGCAGTTTTGACCTGGCGCCAAAACGCAAACACCTGACGATTCTGCATACCAACGACGTCCACAGTTACATCGATCCGTTTCCGCCCGACCATCCGAAAAACCCGAACAAAGGCGGCGTGGCAAGGCGTGCGGCGCTGATTGACGGCATCCGGAGGGAAAATCCAAATGTTCTGCTGCTTGATGCCGGCGACATTTTTCAGGGAACGCCGTACTTTAACTATTACGGCGGCGCGCTCGAACTCAAATTGATGAGCCTGATGAAATACGATCTGGCGACTATGGGCAACCACGATTTCGACAACGGCATCGATGGTTTTCTGGCGCAGCTGCCCAATGCCGAGTTTGATTTTGTGTCGGCCAATTATGACTTTCGGAATACGGTTCTAAACGGCATTGTCAAGCCTTACAGGACTTTTGACAAAGACGGCATCAAAGTCGGGATTTTCGGGCTAGGCGTTGAGCTCGCGGGCCTGGTTGATAAGAAAAACTATAAGGAAACGGTTTACAACGATCCGATTCCGATAACGCAGGATATCGTAAAAACACTGAAGGAAAAAGAAAAATGCGACTTGGTGATTTGCCTTTCGCACATCGGTTACGACTATAAAAACGACCCCGACAAAGTATCCGATCTAAAATTAGCCGCCGCAACCAAAGACATTGATGTGATCATTGGCGGCCATACGCATACTTTTCTTGAAAGGCCGACGGTCGTCAAAAATGCCGCGGGCCAGGACGTCCTGATCAACCAGACCGGTTGTTACGGGCTCAATCTTGGGCGAATCGATTTCTATTTTGACAATGAAGGAAAATCAGGCGCCGGCCGGACTATTGTCGTCTGACTTTTCGGTAGCCATGATGAATTCAAAAAAAGTATAGAAGGCGAAAGCATTCAGCGCCATCGCAATTGGGCGCATCATCGCCGGCGAAAGCCCGATCAGGTAATACTTTTCTACGAACACTATGAACTGCAACGCCACAAACAATAGTCCGCAGATCAGCAGCCATGAATTCCGGCGGTTATCGTTCATCATATAATTCGAAACCGCCAATCCGCCCAGTATTGAAATCAGGACATTCTGCAAAACCATGACGGCGAAACTTTCCTCGGGAACGTCTGACGAGGCAAGCATGTAGAAAAAGACCAGCAGAAACGGCACTGTTCCGATTGCAATCGGGACGATATCGCGGATTTTGATCAGCCTGAAAACCAATACGACGACCAAAATGCGATGTACGGTAAAGACAATCAGTCCTAAAAACAAGGCGCTCGCATCGTTTGGTATGAACAATACATTGGTCACCGACGAGAGCACCATCGCAATGATGTACAACGGACTGCGAACATCTGACGAATACCAATACAACAAAACCAGCAACAACGGCATCAAAGGCTTGAAGGCGACAATCATCGGCGTATAGAAAAACAGCTCCGACATGATTTCACATCCGGCCACGATGAAATATGCAATCGTAATGATTTGGATCAATCTGCCGCCATTTCTTTGGATTTCTTCCATGTTAAACCGTTTCGGAATCTTTTAGAAATTTATCCATTTCATTATAACCGGCTTTCTTGACCTCAGACAATACGAGGAATTTGTAGAACATATATTGCCCGATGACAAACAAGGCCATTGCCGTTGGCTGGAAAATATTTAGATCGACGTAATACAACCTGATCACGAAAATGAATTGTGTCACGGCAAAAAACAGTGTGCTCATCAACAACATCGTACTCGCGCGATTGGATCGGAGCATGTAATTCCCGACGGATAAGCCGCCGAGAAATGAAATCAATACACATTGCGTGATGAAAATCAAAAGTCCTTCTTCAAACGCATCATAGGTCAGGTTGATCAGGTACATATAAATGAACAAAAAAGGCACGCAACCAATTACTACCGGAAATATCCCAGGAATCCTGATGTGCCGCATCACAATGTAAATAGACAACGTACGGTAAAAAAAGAACAGCAGCGCACCAACGAAAATATCATTGAAGTCCTGCGAAATGAAGAACATGTTGGCAAGCCATGAAAACAGCAATGCACCGAGATATACATAATTGAGCTTTGGCGAGGTTTTCCAGTACAGAACCGCAAGCAGGATCAAAATCAAGGGTTTGATCGCATAAACTGCGTAGACGGCATACGGCGGATAAATCGCCCTGAAATATTCGGCGAGGATTTCAATCAGCGAGATGATGAAATACACGGCCGTAAGCTTCAATTCTGTCTTTCTGTCTATCATAAGCGTCGCCGCATCGGGACGGTTTTTTTTAACTTTTGAACTCGGGCTGCCTTTTGGCTACTTTCTTCCGCGAATTGAAATACTTCACCATAAAAAATAAGACATGAACTGCGAAAACAAATTGATGTCATCAATGAGCGGCAGGCTGATCATAAACCTGTAAATGCAAAAGAACAGGTCCGACACCACCATACACAAAGCCATGCAACTCAAATGCAGGAACACCGTGCTGTTATCTGACAAATAATTGGCAGCAGACAACGCCGCTAAGGTCGTCAGTACGATTCCGTACGCCAGGTACATTCCGTAATTCGATACGATGCTTTCAACGTTCAGGCTCAGGATCGTAAAGACGAAGTAGCCCAGTAAAATTAGCAATAAACTAATGAAAACAACATTGAATGCGCTAAATTTTATCGTGGTCCGATCACCGAGCGCAAACTTAATCATGATGAGATAACTCGCCATACTTGTAACCATGATCCACGGCATACCTGTGTAAGGAAAAAGCACCATCACCATATCTGACACAAAAAAAAGCCACAATGCAAGTGAAAAGAGCCAGTTCGCGCGCTTGGCTTTGGTTTGCAGATAATAATAGAATATTGCCGGGATGACCATCGGCTTTGTCGCGATCATCAATTCTTCCCAGTGGAAAACTTTGGCCAGAAGCGCGAGGCTGCCGGCCACGATAAAGAGAATTAATGATGGCGTTGAATCTTTCATTCGAGCATTTTTATGAAATCGGCTTCGGAAATCACCGGAACGCCGAGCTTGACCGCCTTTTCAAGTTTCGCCGGCCCCATATTATCGCCGGCAACTACAAAATCTGTCTTGGCCGATATTGAACTTCCCGCTTTGCCGCCGTTGTCCTCGATGGCTTTTTTGATGCCGTCGCGTGAGAAATGTGAGAATACGCCTGAGACGACAAAAGTTTTGCCTTGGAGTTTTTCAGTCGCGTCAGGGTTGAATTTCTCGACGACTTCGAGTTGGACGCCGTATGCCTTAAGTCTTTCTATGATTGCCTTATTCTCGGGATTTTGGAAGAAGTCCATCACACTCAAGGCAATCCGCTCGCCTATTTCGTCTACGAGCGTCAGGTCAAGCAATGTCGCGGACGCCAATGCATCGATATTTTTATAATGTTTCGCCAGTTTCTTGGCGACCGTTTCGCCTACGTACCGGATGCCTAGTGCAAACAGCACGCGCTCAAACGGCACTTCTTTCGACTTTTCGATGCCCGCGATCAGGTTGTCGGCCGACTTTTGCGCCATGCGTTCGAGCGGAATGATCTGCCCGGCCGTAAGTTCATACAAATCGGCGTAATCTTTTACCAGATCGTTGTTGTAAAGCAACGCGACGGTTTCCCCGCCGAGGCCTTCAATGTCCATCGCCTTTCTGGAAATGTAATGCTGGATGCGACCGATGATCTGCGGTGGACAACCGTAAAAGTTCGGACAATAGTGCTGCGCCTCGCCGGCAGTGCGGACAAGCGTCTGGCCGCATTCGGGACATTCGGTGATGTATTTTGTGGGACGGGAATCCTGCGGCCGTTTGCTCAAATCCACAGCGATGATTTTCGGGATGATTTCGCCGCCTTTTTCAACATAGACCTCATCGCCTATCCTGATGTCGAGCTTTTCGATTTGATCGGCATTGTGCAGCGACGCGCGTTTGACGATTGTTCCGGCCAGCAAAACCGGTTCGAGATTGGCCACCGGGGTAATCGCGCCGGTTCTTCCAACCTGATATGAAATTGAATTGAGCCGGGTTGAGACCTGCTCAGCCTTGAATTTATAAGCGATTGCCCAACGAGGCGACTTTGCCGTATAGCCAAGTTCTTCCTGCAAATGGATGTCATTGACCTTGACAACGACGCCATCGGTTTCATAGGGCAGATTGTGGCGGTGCGTGTCCCAGTAATCTAGAAATGTGAA
Source organism: Bacteroidota bacterium (assembly GCA_023393485.1). GTDB lineage: Bacteria > Bacteroidota > Bacteroidia > Flavobacteriales > Flavobacteriaceae > Flavobacterium. The sequence continues at coordinate 353 of JAEWLD010000233.1, read as the reverse complement.
TACTTCGCCCATTGTTTTACACACGGTAGCTTGCGCTGGCACTTTAAAACCCATTGCGCGCGCGGCGTTGAGGCTTTCAAAATGAGTTGGATAGATATCTGAAAGTAAATTATACACGAGGCATTCGAGCGGACGCTTTGCGACTTCGGCACTGTCCTGAAGCTTCAAACTGCCTGAAGCCGTATTGCGCGGGTTGGCGTATGGCGTCTCACCGATTTCGATGAGTGCCTGATTCATTTTCTCAAAACCTGCGAGCGGCAGAATGATCTCGCCGCGGACTTCAAATTTGCCGGGATAATCGCCTTTGACTTTTAGTGGCACCGATTTGATGGTTTTGATGTTGGTTGTGACCT
>JAEWLD010000023.1 GCA_023393485.1 Bacteroidota bacterium | reverse complement strand
TAGCGCCCAGACTTGCTTCTGAGCACGTTATCTTTGTTGGTGATCGTACCGTAAGTGTTGTACCACGCTTGTTGGGTATTTCGGTCAAAGTTGATCGTATCGGTCACAAGGGTCATGTCTGGCGAGCGCATGCTCACATTACCGGTTGCGAACGCCTGTTTGAGTTTTCCGTTGTATTCGGCGTATTTGCTGTTCATGAACAAAGTGTCGCCCTGGATCATTTGTACATCGCCAAATGCCTTGATGTATTGCTCTTTCTGGAAATAATACGCCTTGTTGCACATCATCAGCATGCCTTCGTGGCGCGCGCGAACATTGCCGGTGAGCAGTACGGCGTCGGGAATTTCATTTTGATTGATGTCGGAAAAATCAGCGTTTTCAATGCTAATGCTGTCGTCTTTTTTGGCGTTAGTTTGCTTTTGCGCGTGGGCATCAACCGGGAAAATTGCCAGGCAGCAGAACAGGAAAAAAAGAAGTTTATTCAACGGGTAACTGTTTAACTACGTAAATTCGGTCTTTGCCGAGCAGCAAATTTAACTAAAAACCAGCACCGAAACCGCTTGTTAAGAATAAATTAGTACTCAAATAATACCTGGTCATTTTGTTATATTTGCAGCTCTCGCCGCCGAACAACCGATTTTATGAGAACACTTTTCATCATCGCTGCAGCCCTGCTGACCGTTGCGGCCTCTGCCCAAGCCCGACCGCAAAAAACAATCGAAACCAGTGATCATGCGCCAAAAAAGATTGTCGTATACCAAGTATTCACGCGGCTTTTTGGCAACCAAAACACTACCAATAAGCCTTGGGGAACGATTAAGGAAAACGGCGTGGGTAAATTCAATGATTTTACCGATAAGGCTTTGCGCGAAATCAAATCGCTCGGCGTTACGCACATTTGGTATACCGGCGTTCCGCATCACGCACTGGTCGGCGATTACACGTCAATCGGTATTTCAAATGACGATCCCGAAGTAGTAAAAGGCCGCGCCGGCTCGCCGTATGCGGTCAAGGATTATTACAACGTCGATCCGGATTTGGCCGTCAACCCGAAAAAGCGTCTGCAAGAATTTGAAGCGCTTGTCTCCAGGACGCATCAAAATGGGATGAAAGTCATCATCGATATCGTTCCGAACCACGTCGCGCGCCGCTATGAAGGCAAGTCCAATCCGAAAGGCGTTCGTGATTTTGGCGCCGATGATGATAAAACCGTCGCCTACAAACGCGACAACAATTTCTATTACATTCCCGGGTCGTCGTTTGAGGTGCCGACTTCGCCAAATTACAAGCCGCTTGGTGGCGAAAAACATCCGATGATTGACGGAAAATTCAAAGAAATTCCGGCCAAATGGACCGGCAACGGCTCGCGACTGGCCAAACCCGACATCAATGACTGGTATGAAACGGTCAAGATCAACTACGGCGTGACGCCCGACGGTGTCAAGGATTTCCCGATTTTGCCCGATGGCTTCGAGAACAAATCATACCAGGAGCATTTTGCGTTCTGGAAAGACAAAAACGTGCCGTCGTCATGGAAAAAATTTCGCGACATCGCATTGTACTGGACGGAGAAAGGCGTCGACGGATTCCGATATGACATGGCCGAAATGGTGCCGTACGAATTCTGGAGTTATATGAACTCGGCAATTAAAATGCAGAATCCCGATGCGTTCCTTTTGGCCGAAGTCTACAACCCGAAGGAATATCGCAATTACATCAAATTCGGCAAAATGGACTATCTCTATGACAAGGTCGGATTGTATGACAAACTCAGGGAAATCGTGCAGGGCAAAAGTAGCGCCGATGGAATCGCCGACATCCAGAACGGTCTTTCGGACATCGGAAAAAACATGCTGCATTTCCTTGACAATCACGACGAGCAACGCATTGCCAGTCCGGAATTCGCAGGCAGCGGCCAGAAAGGCAAAGCGCTGATGACCTTGTCGGCGACGATCAGTGCATCGCCGGTGATGATTTATTTCGGCCAGGAAAATGGCGAAGCCGGAAATGAAGACGCCGGATTTGGCAAGCCGTCGCGAACCTCGATATTTGACTACATCGGCGTTCCGGCGCATCAACGTTGGATGAACGGCGGCGCTTTTGATGGCGGGCAATCTTACCCCGATGAAAAAGAACTCCGCGATTTTTATAAACGGTTGTTGACTTTCACTGCCAAGAGCCCGGCCATCATGGGCAATTATCAAGACCTACAGGCAGTCAATCGCGCTGAAACCAAAGACTACGGCCAATCGGTTTATTCATATGTACGGTGGAGTGAAGACGAAAAACTGATCATTTCATGCAACCTTTCGCCAGCCGAAATGAGTGCTTTCGAGCTGAAAATCCCGGCCGAAGTCATCCGGCGCTGGAATTTAAAGGACGGCACCTACAAAGTCAAAGACCAGATTTACGGCAAATCGGTGACCGAGTTGGTGGTTAAAAACGGCGAAGGAAAGATTTGGGTGAAACTTGGGCCGTCGGATTCGTTGGTCTATAAGCTGTAAGCTTGTTCCTGCTCAGCCAAAAATTGTATTCGGAAATTCAGGATTTTTTAGTTTTCTTTGAAAATAACGGACTTCAAGCTTTAAGCAATAAGCTTTAAACTCGTCAGCTAAACCAGTACTTTTCACAATCAAGAATCTTATTGTTCTTTGGGATAAGCGGGCTTACACCTTACAGCTTACGGCTTTTTTACTTCATAATCGTCTGCTTTCTGTCTGGCCCGACTGACACAATCTTAACAGGCACTTCACATTCTTTTTCAATGAAAGCGATGTATTCGGTCAGTTCTTTCGGAAGCTGGTCATACGATGTCATTCCGGTCAAATCGGCGTTCCAGCCTTTGAATTCGGTATAGACCGGATCTACGTTTTCAGGTTCGATGTTGTATGGCAAATGGTCAATGACCTGGCCTTTGTACTTATAAGCCGTACAGACTTTTAAGGTTTTAAAGCCAGACAGTACATCGCCTTTCATCATCATGAGTTGGGTGACGCCGTTGATTCGGATGGCGTATTTGAGCGCGACCAGGTCAAGCCAGCCGCAGCGCCTTTTCCTGCCCGTAACCGAGCCGAATTCGTTGCCGACCTTGGCCATGATGTCGCCCGCATCGCCGAAATCTTCTGTCGGGAACGGACCGCTTCCGACGCGCGTCGTGTAGGCCTTGAAAATCCCGTAGACTTCCTTGATTTTATTGGGTGCGATGCCGAGTCCGGTACAGGCGCCGGCGTCAGTCGTGTTTGATGAAGTGGCGAACGGATAGGTTCCGAAATCGACGTCAAGCAATGAACCCTGCGCGCCTTCGCAAAGGATCGTCTTTCCGGCTTTTTGCGCGTTGTGCAGATATTCTTCGCTGTCAATGAAATCGAGTTTTTTCAAATCTTCGATCGCGTCAAAGAATTCTTTCTCAAGTTCGGCCAGATTGTATTGGATGGCGACGTCATAGAATTTGATCATCGCTTCGTGTTTGTCTGCGAGTGTACGATAGCGCTCCCTGAAATCGGAAAGCTCGATATCGCCGACGCGAAGGCCGTTTCGCCCGGTTTTGTCCATATAAGTCGGGCCAATGCCTTTCAAAGTAGAGCCGATCTTGGCTTTGCCTTTGGCGGTTTCAGATGCCGCGTCAAGCAAACGGTGTGTTGGCAGGATCAAATGCGCCTTGCGTGAAATGAGCAATTTTGATTTGATGTCGAGGCTGAATTTTTCCAATCCTTCCAATTCTTTCTGGAAAACGACCGGATCGATCACCACGCCGTTGCCGATGATGTTTACCGAGTCTTTGTGGAAAATCCCCGATGGAATGGTGCGCAAAACGTGTTTGATGCCGTCAAACTCGAGCGTATGCCCGGCATTTGGGCCGCCCTGGAAACGCGCGATGATGTTGTAGTTTTGAGTGAGAACGTCGACGATTTTGCCTTTGCCTTCGTCGCCCCATTGAAGTCCGAGTAACAGGTCTACTGCCATTTTTTTGAATTAATAATTAATAATTAACAATTAATAATTGCAGTTTGCGCAAATCACTGATGTTGACTATTAATTTGATTGTTAGTAGTTAGTTTAAGTTAGTTGTGTTTGCGTTAGGGATAGTAGTGGAAATCCTTTTTTGTTTTCCCGAGCGCGCGAGGGAGCAAAAAAGATTGCAACGGATAGCCCGGGCCGCAGGCAACGCCCAAATTGTCAATTGTCAATTGTCAATTTTTTTTGTGCCATAAAAATACAACGAATGATTATGGATGTCAATGTCAAAAATCTCCTCGATTGTCTTTTTGATGGTCTGGATGCGCGGATCGCAGAATTCGATGACTTCGCCGGTATCGGTCATGATGATGTGGTCGTGCTGCTTGTCAAAATACGACTTTTCATAATGTGACTGGTTCTGGCCGAACTGGTGCTTGCGGACCAGCGCGCAATCGAGCAATAATTCAATCGTATTGTACAACGTTGCACGGCTTACGCGATAGTTTTTGTTCTTCATTTTGATATAGAGGTTTTCGATATCGAAATGTTCCTCCGAATCATAGATTTCCTGCAAAATGGCGTAACGTTCCGGCGTTTTGCGATGGCCTTTGCTTTCGAGATATTTCGTAAAGACATTCTTTACAATCTCTTGATTTTTACTGTTGTCGACGGAAATGAGTGTCATGGGGCAAAGGTAGAAAAAAAAGTGGCTAGTGGCTAGTTGTTAGTGGCTAGAAAAATTGTCTCGCCGGAAGTTTCCAAACTCGGCAGTACGCCTCTGACATTGAATCGTCAGCTAATTTAAATTTATAAAGTGAAATCGCATACAGCGTTCCAGTTAAGGCAAATGTCAAGGTTAGTCAAAACGTCTAGCCGCTATCAACTAGCCACTAGCAACTTCTAACTGCTCCATCGTCTTCGCCATCCGATTTATCTTCTCATCCTCGGTCTTCGCCGCAAAAATCCAATCAATAGTTTCCTTTTGCCTGGCCGCAGTCTGCTTTTGGAAATGGGCGAGGAGTTTGGGCTCGTCGCGAAGGCATTCGAGGAAATCATCGGGAATCGCCGACTGGGGTTCGTCGAGAAATAATTGCAGTTTTACGGTGTCGCCGGCTTCTTTCCTGATCGCTTTGCGGATGTCTGCTTTGACGGCGAGAAAAGTCCCTTTTTTCATCGCCCAGATGTGTATGCCTTCCAAAGCGTAATGGTCAATGAACCCGCGCACTTTTACAGTGGAGTTTTTCTTTTTTGGCAGATGCGGCATGATCGGCATCGTGACAAACGTCCACGAACCTTTCGCTTCGCCTTTCTGGAGTTGGATGTGGTCGTCGAAAATTGGGTCCATTAATTTGAAAATTTGGAAATTTGGAAA
>JAEWLD010000063.1 GCA_023393485.1 Bacteroidota bacterium | reverse complement strand
GTCGAAATTTTTGGCAATCGGGTAATTTTACGCGGCGAAGTTGACGATGTCAATCAGAAGAATCTCGTCACTCGCCTGGTACGCAATGTCGAAGGCGTCCAAGAAGTTGAAAATTTTCTTTCGACAGGACGATGAATCGATATCGATCCCGCCCGATCAGTTTTTGATTCGTTCCAGTTTTTTCAGATCGACAATCGTTATCGCACTGCCTTTCTTTTCAATGATTCCCTCGTCCTTGAAATCAGACAATGTACGGCTTACGGTTTCGGGCGCGGTTCCAGATAATGCCGCAAGATCAATCCGGCTAACCGAAATATGCTGCGAATCATTTTCCTGCCGGTGCAGCCTGAGCAGGCTTTCGGCAATGCGTTTTCTGACAGACTGATAAGCCAGCTGCATCAGCTGTTCTTCCTGGCTTCGGATCTGGCTGCTGAGTATCCGGATGAATTTGCCTGCAACGTCAGGATAAAGGTTGATGAATTCCTCAAATTGCTCCTTAGGAAAAAGTATCAGATGGCTTTCTTCGACGGCGGTCGCAGTGTCAATGAACGAACCATTTGAAAAAAGCGTATTGATTGCCAGGAAATGGTCTGATTCAAACATGCCGGTCATCAGTTCGCGGCCGTCTTCGGCCATTTTTGTCACTTTGACTTTTCCATCAAGCACAACCCAAATGCCATTGGCACGGTCGCCTTCATAATAAATGACCTGGTTTTTTTTGAACGCCCTGACCTTGCGTTCATCGAGCGCGGCTTTCAGGCCCGAAAGACCATCTTTCTGCGAAACGATTTCAGAAAGCCCTTTGATCGACTTGCTGTAGAATTCCTGGTGGATCAGCTTTTTTTTGAGCCGCGTTTCAATCGCGTTGAGCAATTCTGTATCGTCGAATGGTTTGGTCAGGTAGTCGTCTGCACCGAGTTCCATGCCTTTTCTGATATCGCCGCGCTCTGACTTCGCCGTCATGAAAATAAACGGAATGGCCTTGGTGTCGGCGTTTTTGTTGAGCAGATGCAGCACGCCATAACCGTCGAGGTCGCCCATCATGATGTCGCACAAAATGAGATCGGGCAATTTTTTCATCGCGAGTTCGGCTCCAGTTCGGCCATTGTTGGCTTCAAAGACTTCGTAACCGGCCAGCCCGAGGATTTCCACTACGTTTTCACGGATGTCGTCGTTGTCTTCTATAATGAGTATTTTGGTCATTGTGTGGGGAATTTTAAGGTGAATGAAGTTCCTTGCCCGAGTTGGCTTTCAAAGGTCATCTCGCCGTTCATCAATTCAACATGACGTGCGACGATGTTTATGCCAAGGCCGGTTCCTGGAATCGCGCCGGTATTCTGTGCGCGGAAAAAAGCATCGCCCAAATATTTTTGGTCTTCTTCGGGAATGCCGATGCCGTTGTCTTTTACGGTGATGATGCAGTTTTCAGGGTTGATTTCGGTGATGAATTCAATCAATGCTTCGTCGCCTGAATATTTAACGGCGTTGGTAATGAGATTGACGATGCAGTTTTTGATCAGGTTTTTATCGAGATTGGCCTTGGTCTGGTTGCCGATATGCCGATAATCAATGCTTTGTTTTGTTTTGGCGAGCAGCTGCATTTCCTCGGTGATTTCAAAAGCCAGCTCTTTTAGGTCAAAAACAGAAATATTGGCTTCGACTTTTCCGCTTTCAAGTTTCTCCATCTGGAGGAAATTATTGAGTATCGCGGTCAATCCGGTCACCGAACCCTTGATTTTGCCCACGTGTTTGGTGATTTCTTTCATGCCGGCCGACTCGGCGTACTTATCGACGAGCGAAGCCGAAAGTTGGATCGTACTGAGCGGCGTCCTGAATTCATGCGAGGCCATAGAAATAAACCGGCTTTTCAGCTTGCCGAGTTCTTTTTCATTTTCAAGCGAGTCGCTGATCTGCTCCTTTGCGATTTCAAGCGCGTGGATTGATTCATTCAATGACTGCGTCCTGATTTCAACCAATTCCTCAAGATGGACTGCGTAATCCTTGAGCCGTTCCTCGACCTCTTTTTGCTGGGTCAGGTCATGGATAAAGCCCACGAAAAACATTTTGTCATTGTATTTCACTTCACTGACGCCCAACCGCAGCGGAAATGTGCTGCCGTCGCGGCGCAAACCGGTGACTTCGCGGCCAATGCCGATGATTCTCGGCTTATGCGTGACCTGATACCGGCGAAGGTAATGGTCGTGCTGAAGACTGTCTGGCGGCGGCATCAGCATCGATACATTGTTGCCAATGACTTCCTCGGGCATATAGCCGAACAATCGGCAACCCGATGGATTGATGCTTTCTACAATGCCGCGCTCATCGATTGAGATAATGCCGTCGATCGCATTTTGGACAATTGCTTGAAGTAATTCAGAATTTTTCAATTTCCGGAATGGTTAAGTAGGCCAAATGTAAAAATTATTGTGCGAAGCCAAAAAATAAAAACGTGACGGCAATCACTTTTTTGGCTGACGGCCGTCATTCGCCACTAAAGGCGTTCGGCTGAATTTTGCTGTACATCGAATGCAATCCTGAACCATGAAATTATTTAGAAACACTGTATTTTCATTTTCATTTGTGCTGTTGCTCGTGCAAACCTGCGCGAAAGATCAGGACGAACAGCTGGCCGAAGGCAGGACGGTAGAACCGGTCGGCACCAAAAAAGAACTTGTCGTCGCAGATTGGAAAACTTTCAGGACGACGGCAGACAAGATTGTCGGCATTACGGAAAACAACCTCAAAACGTTGCGCCGGATGATTGATACGACCTCAAGCGGCGACAATAAAATCAAGTGGAATCTTATCTATCAGCAGAGCGATTATCAGCTTTCGGAGTTAAAAAGCAGTTTTCAGGACAGAGACCTGGCGTTCACCAGGGAACTTACGCGCTATGACGGTTCGTCGGGTAGGGCAAACACCGAATTCAAGAAGCTCTTTTTTTACCAGGCGGGCGAAATCAACGATGCATTGCAGGATGTCATCAACGGCGAATAATTCAAATTTAAAACATGTCTGTAATCAAAAACCTCAAAAAAAATGTCGGCACGCTTGACAGGATCATCCGGATCATCCTTGCGGCATTGGCTTTTTACTGCATCGATAGGGTAAGCGGCACGGCCCAGCTTGTGCTCGGAATTTTCGGAATAGCCATGGTAATTGCCGCATTAAACGGATTTTGCCTGCTGTATCTGCCGTTTAATTTCAGCACGGCCAAACGAGAGGATTAAAAAACTAAAAACAATAACCAATGAATGCGATTTACAATGTAAAGACAAAATGGCTTGAAGGCCGCAAGGGAGAAATCAGTTCCGATGTTCTTCCCGATTCGATCCTGGTTGCGACGCCGCCCGAATTCGCCAAAGGAATCCCTGGGATATGGTCGCCCGAACATTTACTCATCGGCGCGATATCAAGCTGTTTCATGACAACTTTTCTTGCAATTGCCGAAAAGACAAAACTCGAATTCGGCGATTTCACCTGCAGCGCCTCGGGCGTACTTTCTGAAAAGGACGGGAAACTGCAATTGACCAAGATCGCGCTTCATCCGTCAATTACCGTATTTACGGCTTCGTGCATTGAAAAAGGGATGAAAGTGCTGCAATACGCCAATAGCGCGTGCCTGATTTCACATTCGGTAAATTCAGAAATCGTAATGGCGTCGCAGGTCTCGCTCAGTAAAAAACCTACCGACGCAACCCCAACGTTATGACACGCACAGCCATCCAATTCAGGTTTCCGGGCAATTTTACCTTTGAAGGCACGCCGGAAGGGCTGGCGCCATCGACCAGGCTTTATGACTATCTTTTAAGCGAACTCACCATCGGCAATGGAAATATACTTGGCATCCGCGAATGGAATGCCGATGCCGAAACTGACTTCACCAAAAGTTGCAGCGGCTACACGCCAAAGGAAATCCATCTTGAAATCGTCGCCGATCTGCCCGGGCGCGCGCTTGGCAATGAAGAAACCATCCGCAAAAAACTGATCACGACCATTGAGGATTCGGGTGTGTCACTGATGAAATTCCATCGCTGCGGCAACATCCAGGATATCCTCGTGGTGATTCCCGAACTGAATTAAGCGCATGACTTCGGCATTGGCGTCATGACTTTTATCTGTATTTTCATCGGGCTTGCCGTAACTGCGGTAGCGTTTATGTTCTTTGCGGCGAAATCGGGGTTTAACCGCGATTTGAAAAAACTATTCAAGGACTCGCCCGCACTTGTTCCGCAACGTTATCATCGGATTGATTTCAAGTCGCTGCCCGAACCCGTACAACGTTATTTTAATCATGTCCTGCCCGAAGGCAGGCCCCGGATCAGTTACGCGCGGCTCAAACATCGCGGCCGGTTTAAAACGGCGATAGACAAACCCTGGTCCCTGATCTGTGGCGAGGAATATTTCACGATAGCCAAACCGGGATTTATCTGGCGGGGCAAAACCAAAATCTTTACGGCAATCGATCAGTACATTTCGGGAAACGGACGGCTGAAAGTGTTTTTGTATTCGGTTTTCCGTGTTGCCGACAATGGCGGCGTCAGGCTTTCGCAGGGTGAATTGCTCCGCTGGCTTGGCGAAAGCGTTTGGTTTCCGACGGCATTGCTTCCCGGCCAAAGCCTCACGTGGGAAGCCATTGACCGGTACCATGCAAAACTAAATTATCGGCACAGCGAGTTGAAAATTAGCTATATAGTGACTTTCAATGACGCTTTTGAGATTGTCCAGATAGAAACCAGTCGTCATATGGGCGAGCGGCTCGAAACCTGGATTGGCCGGATGTCAAGCTATAAAAGGCACGAAGGCATCTTGATCCCAAACACGCTCAAAGCCACTTGGCTGCTTGACGGAAAAGAGTTCACCTATGCCGTTTTTTACCTTACCGAAATTGAATATGACAAGCCGGAAAAGTATAATTGACCTAGAAAGTCAACTGCTGGCGGCCGGAGTGATGTGGGTCATTTTTAGTTCGGCGCCCGATAAATAATTTAGCGCAAAATTAAATGTCATGACTCCATCGCTCACCCAAAAATACAATGTTCCCGGACCAAGGTACACAAGTTACCCAACCGTTCCTTATTGGGATGATTCATTTTCACTTGCCGGCTGGCAAAATAATGTCAGGCGCTGCTTTGCCGAAAATTCAGCGGAAGGCATCAGCCTTTATATTCATTTGCCGTTCTGCGAAAGTCTTTGCACGTTCTGTGGCTGCAACAAGAGAATTACAAAGAATCATGGCGTTGAAGAGCCTTACATTACGGCCGTGCTCAAAGAATGGCGTCTGTACTGCGAATTGCTGGGCGAGAAACCGCTTGTAAAGGAAATTCACCTCGGCGGCGGCACCCCGACTTTTTTTTCGTCTGCCAATCTGAAAATCCTGATCGACGGCATTTTCAAGACCGGCCGCAAGGCAGAAACCTGCGGAATGAGTTTCGAAGGCCATCCGAACAATACCACGCGTGAACATCTCCAGAAACTTTATGATCTTGGCTTCCGCCGCGTTAGTTTCGGTGTCCAGGACTATTCTGAAAAAGTCCAGAAGGCCATCCATCGGATCCAACCCTATGAAAACGTCGCCAATGTAACCTTGCGCGCACGTGAAATCGGCTTTACATCGATCGGGCACGACTTGATTTACGGCCTTCCCTTCCAGACAGAAAAAGACATCATCGATACGATTGAAAAAACCGTTTCGCTGCTTCCGTCCAGGATCGCGTTTTACAGTTATGCACATGTGCCGTGGATCAAAGGAAACGGCCAGCGCGGATTCCAGGAGTCAGACATCCCGCATGGCGATGAAAAGCGCCTGCTTTACGAAACCGGTCGGGCCATGCTTGAACACCACGGCTATACAGAAATAGGGATGGACCATTTTGCCCTGGAATCAGACAGTCTTTTCACCGCGGTGGAAGAAAACAGGCTTCACCGTAATTTCATGGGTTATACCGATTCAGACACCAGGCTTATGATTGGGCTCGGCGTGTCGGCAATTGGTGACAGCTGGTATGGCTTTGGCCAAAACGTCAAGACGATCGAAGAATATTACCGAATCCTCGAAATTGACCAATTGCCCTTGTTTAAAGGACATTCACTAACTAAAGAAGATTTGGCCATCCGGACACATATCCTGAATCTGATGTGCCGTTTTACGACTTCCTGGCGGTCCGATTAACTCTACAT
>JAEWLD010000230.1 GCA_023393485.1 Bacteroidota bacterium | reverse complement strand
CGGCAAATCGGCAATACAGTCGGCGATCATTCCCGGAAACACGAAAGTCAAAACAATCGCATCGGCATTACAGCAAAGCGGTTTTGACGTCAAGGCGATTCTCTCGCCGACCGTTCCCCAGGGCCAGGAAAGACTCCGGATTTGCCTGCACAGTTATAATTCACGGCACGACATCGAAACGTTATTGTCCGTGCTTTCAAACAACCTTTGATGGAAGAAACTTTTGAATTGGTCAGGACGTTTCCGTATTCGAGCGAAGCGTACATTTTTAAAGGCAGGCTTGAGGCCGAAGGCATTGAGGCGTATTTGCACGATCACAACACAGTCGATGCGAACCCGCTTTTCAGTCAGGCCGTCGGCGGGGTCAAAATTTTCGTTGCGGCAAAAGATGCCCGGCGCGCGCGCGAAATCCTTGCGTCGATTCCTGAATTTTCTGTCGATGATCATGGCGATCTGCTCAAATGCCCGAATTGTGGCGCCGCCGAAGTTGAAATGATGACATCGGTCAAAGACCAGAAGTCATTTCTGTCATTTTTGCCTACGTTGCTCTTCGGGACGCTGCCATTCGTCAAATACCGTTACCGCTGCCGAAATTGCAATTTCGAATTCAAGGCGCGTTAAGGCCTGTGGCGTTTGAACCAGCGGTAATCTTCTTCACCAAACAGGTAAGCATACGGTTCGGTTTCGGCGTTCATTTCGAATAATTTTTTCAGGATAGCGATTGTCGGGATAATCAGGATCATGCCGACGATGCCCCAAATCGCGCCGCCAATCAACAAGCCCACAAACGTCACGAATGCGTTGAGATTGACATTGGCACCGGTGATTTTCGGTGTCAGGTAAGTGCTTTCGGCGAACTGGATCAGCGTGAAAGAGATGACAATCGCAAACGGATAGAACAAACTATCCTTGGTCAATAACGCAAATAAAAATGGCAATATCGCGCCCAGCGACGGCCCGAGATACGGAATGATGTTGAGCAGTCCGGCCAGCATTCCGAAAAAAATCGCGTGTTTGATCCCGAGCGCGAACAGTACGGCGGTATTGACAACGCCGAGAATCAACATCACTTTTCCGGCGCCAACGATGTAAGAATGGACAATCGTCCTGATATCGCTGATGTTTTCGAGCAGGAATTTGTTTTTCTGCCTGGCGAATACTTTGGTGACGAACGCCGCAAAATGATCGCGGTAAATCAGCATGAAAAACACGAAAACCGGCAGCAGCAAAAGGTTTGAAAGCGTGCCGAGCATGACGCCAAGCAAGCGCGAGGTGCTCATGTTTTCGGGTTTAAGCAAATTGAGCAACTTCTCGAGTTTGAAACCGTAACCCATTCCCATGTCAAAACCTACCGTATCCAGAACAAATGTATTGGCGCGGACTGCGAGGTTGTTCAAATCGTTTTCGATATTCGATTCAAGATCGGCCCTAAAATTCTGAAGTTGCGTAATCACGAAATAAATCACGCCCGACACCACGACCGTACACAAAAGCAAGGCGATAAATGCGGCGAGCGACCGCGGGATTCTATACCGTTCGAGCCGGTTGCAAAACGAGGTCATCAGCATCGCGATATAACCCGAAACCATCATCGGCACCAGAATCGGTTTGGCCATGATCATCGCGAAAATGATGATGATGATCAGCAGCGATATGTGGACTGCCTTGATATAAGGCGGAATTTTTGCCGTCGTCATAACGATCTGGTTAGTCGGTTTTTACCAAATTTAACAATTAATCACTGCTGATTTTACCAAAGTTATATTAAAGTCGGGCGCGGCGATTCGCTATCTTTGTTACCGAACAATCCGAGTATGAAGTTATTTGTTACAGGAATCGGCACCGATGTAGGCAAAACCGTTGCTGCGGCAATCCTCACCGAAGCGCTCGAGGCCGATTACTGGAAACCGGTCCAGGCCGGCGATCTTTCAAATTCAGACAGCCATAAAGTCAAGTCATTATTGTCGAATTCCAAAACTGTCATTTTTGAAAACAGTTATGCGCTCCAGACGCCGGCCAGTCCGCATTTGGCTGCCGAAATCGACGGCATTGAAATCGGCCTCGAAAAAATTATTGAGCCCAAAACCAAGAATCATCTCGTCATTGAAGGCGCAGGCGGCCTTTTTGTCCCGCTCAACAAGCAGGATACCATTGCCGATCTGATCAAATCCGATTACAAGGTCGTCGTGGTTTCGAGGCATTATTTGGGAAGCATCAATCATACGCTATTGACGATCGAAGCGTTGAAAAACCGTAACGCCAACATTGCCGGAATCATTTTCAACGGCGATGAAAATCCGTCGACAGAGAAAATTATCGTCGGAAAAACCGGTTTGTCCATAATCGGCCGGATTGAAAACGAGCCGTATTTTGACGCGAACGTCGTTGCCGATTACGCCGGCCAGTTTCGAGGAAAGTTGGTGGAATTGAAAGACTACGCTTGAGACCGCTGCGCTGAAAGAAGCAAGACCGCTGCGCTGAAAGAAGCAAGACCGCTGCGCT
>JAEWLD010000229.1 GCA_023393485.1 Bacteroidota bacterium | reverse complement strand
CCCCAAAGAATACCACCGATGAGCAATCCGGTCATTTGGAAATTGAGGATCAGTGTTCCGGCTGAATCGACATCGAGGTTCATGGCTTTGAGGCTCGGCACGCGCACAATCCCGAACAAAAGCAAATCATAGATGTCCACGAAATAGCCCAGTGCCGCAACGACGACTGGAAATGAGAAGAGATATTTAAGTTTTTGCGAAGTCGTGTATTGCATTTTCCAAATGTAACAAGTAGTTTGAAAGTAGCAAAGTGAAAGCGCTTTAAGCTGTAAACCATAAGTCAAGTCATGAATACAGGGCTGAATTTGGCTTATCGGACAGGGAAAAACACCACTTGCAAGATGAACAACCTTTAAGCAGACGGCTTTACCTGTAGCCAAAAAATGATAACTTTACAGTCTCAAAAAAACATCATGGAATTAAAAGACTCTAATGGGAACATTTTAAAAGACGGCGACTCGGTAACGGTCATCAAAGACCTGAAAGTGCGCGGTTCGTCGGATGTAATCAAGCGTGGTACAAAGGTAAATAACATCAAACTGACCGACGATCCGGCAGAAATTGATTGCCGCGTCAACAAAACGGCAATGGTGCTCAGGACTGAGTTCGTCAAGAAAGCGTAAGAGCTATAAAATTAGCCGCGATGTATGAAATATAAGCAGAAAGCCCAGTGGACTTCAGTTATATTCGCTTTAGCACATTGTTTATTAAATAGCCGCGACAGCTTAGGACAAGCATTATGATATGGAAAAAGAGTCACTGCCGCGGCTTAGGTGAAAGAAGCCACGTACCGTAAGATTGGCACGTGGCTGCCATTTGGTTGTGGCGTTAATTGATCTTCACCGTAATCGGCAAAGTATAGGCAGTCCGGACGGGTTGGCCGTTCTTGATACCGGCGGTCCATTTTGTTTTCATTGATTTGAGCGTGCGGATGGCTTCTTTTGCCATGCCATAACCCGGATCACGCGCTACGCGGATATCTGTCATCGAACCGTCTTTCTCAATCACGAACATCACGATTACCGTGACGGTTTCGACGTTGTCAATTTCGGGCTTGTCAAAATGATTGCCGACGTACTCATAGAATTTTTTGATGCCGCCCGGATATTCAGGCATTTTGTCGAGTACGCCGGGAACCAGGATTGTTCCAGGACTTGGCGCTGGAATTATTTCCGTTCCGGAAGTTCCGGCTCCGGACGACGCGGCAGCTCCTGTCGTAGGATTTTCACCACTGATGCCGTTTCCTGATTCTGTGTCGGGATTTTTGGTCGGCTCGTTGGTCAGCTTGGTTTCAGTCGCTTCGTGTTCCGGTACGACTTCAAAATCATCGAGCTGGGTTGCATCGTCGGGCTCTTTGTTGTCTACAACCGGCGGCATGACGTCGGTTTTGGGTTGCGGCGGCGGCGGCGTGACGATGACTTCGGTAACGGTAATTGGCCCATCGTCGAAAATGTCGGTAACAGTTGGCGCGGTTTTACCGAGTCTTGAAGCCAGTAGCCCGATGCTGGCCAGCGAAGTGAGCAGCAGCAGTCCTAACAAGAGCGCGAGCATTGTGGTTTTTGGATTTTCGCGTCTCAACTGGTATGCGCCGTAGGCTTTGTTTTTGCCTTCGAAGACCAGGTCGAGCCACTTTTTTTCAAAGATACTAACGTGATTCATGTGGTTGTGAGATTGGTTAAAGTATCTTTGTTACATAAGCGGTTGTCTTTAAGGCTATAACTTCAAAGCCTTAAAAAAAATTGTATCAACTGTAAAGAATTTTTTAACAGGATTTTTACCTCTTCCGGATAATGTCGGCCAACAGGTTTTTGGCGCGCAGCAATTTGATTTTGACATTGTTAAGAGGCTCGCCCAATTCGTCTGCGATTTCCTGATAAGACAACTCCTGGAAATAACGCAATTGGATGACTTCCTGATAGTGCGGTTTGAGTTGTTTGATGCAATCGAGCAGATTGGCGAGGTTTTGCTTACGGATGAGTTCATCTTCGGCCGAAAGCGACGTATCGGCAACCATGTAAGCCTGACGGTCGTCTTCATCGGTAATGTCCAGTGACAGCGTCGATTTTTTCTTTCGCAACAAATCGATATGGACGTTTTTAGCGATCGCGATCAGCCAGGTATTGAACTGAAATTCGGGATTGTAAGTTGAAATTTTGCCAAAAGCCTTGGCAAAGGTTTCAATTGTGATGTCTTCGGTATCGGTTTCGTTTTCAGTGCGTTTGAGCATAAATCCGTACACCTCGTTCCAGTAACGGTCAAGCAGGAAAGTGAAGGCCGATTGGTCTCCGGCTTTGGCTTTCTCTATATATCGGCTTATTTCCAATGCACGGGTTTTGAAAAAATGTTGCTGAAGAAAACGTTCAGTTGTGTAAAGATAAGCGCAAATTCAAAAACAGGGTAGAAGTACATTGTATCTTTTTCGCGCAATTTTCCGGACGACAGCCCGAGTACCAGCCAGGTTACGAGATATCTGAACGCGACGATTCCGGCCACGATCATCCATTGATACTGAAATGCGAGCAAAACTATCGCTAGCAGAATGAATAGCAATTGCGACGAATAAAAAATGCCCAATTGGATTTTGTCCGACATTTTGTAATGGCCCGAAGTCGATACATGCCGGCGTTTCTGGGTAAACCATTCTTTAAACGATTTTTTCGGTTCGGAATGGGTAAAGCTGTCGGGCGAAACGCAAACCGTAGTGTTTTTGCCTTTTGCTGCCTGGTTGATGAATAGATCATCGTCGCCCGAACGGATTTTCATATGATCCATAAAACCGCGGACGTTAAGCCACTCTTCGCGTTTATAAGCCAGATTTCGGCCAACGCCCATAAACGGACGGCCAGCTTTCGCCCAGGAAAAATACTGAATTGCAGTCAGCATGGTTTCAAAACGGATCAGCTTATTCAGAAAGCCGGGCAATTTATCATAAGCGCCGTAACCCAGTACGATTGTTTTTTCAATCGTAAAACACGAACTCATCTCGCGGATCCATTGATTTGAATCCGGGCGGCAGTCAGCATCCGTAAACAAAAGGTATTCGTGTTTGGCGGCCTTGATGCCCAGGGTGAGCGCGAATTTTTTGTTGCCCCAAAACGCTTCGTTGTTTTCGACCTTGACGAGTTTGATGTTGGAGTACTGTTTTTGGAAAGCTTCGAAAAGTTCAAGCGTGTTGTCACTCGATGCATCGTCGATCAATACCAATTCAAAGTCGGGATAATCCTGCTGGGCTAAAAGCGGAATGAATTTCCCGACGTTTTCAGCCTCGTTCTTGGCACAGACAATTACCGATATCGGTGTCCGTTTCGGCGTGACCGGCTTCGATTTGGCAAATGCGAACTTGCCGAAAATCCCTAGGTAATAAAAAAGTTGGATGACAACTATCGCAATGAAGGCGTAAAAAGTAATAATCAGCATATAAGCAAATTGGCTTTTGAAAACGAGTGCAAAGTTATGGAAAAATTGACCTGTAAGCGATAAGCTTTAAGCCTTAAAAAATTATCGGGGGTTTTTTCGCATATCCGACGCAATTGCGATGGCGCTTGGGTCTTTTGATTGTTCGAGATGCGAAATCACGCTTTCGTAGTTTTTCGGGTCGCGGTTTTGCGAATGTTTTTTCTTGGCTTGGATGTCGGTGATTTCAATTTCGAAAGCGACAATTGCACGCGCCATCATCATTGTTTTGTTCGATAAATCTTCGATTCGCGTTGGATTTTCGCGTCCGGCTTCGTATTTATCGACGAGCGTTTTCAGTGACGCGACTGTTTCATTTTCGTCCAAAATTTTCACTTTCCCGTAAACATGGACTGCCGAATAGTTCCAAGTGGGCACGCCTTCAAAGTCATACCACGAAGACGAAACATAAGCATGCGGCCCCGAAAAAATGGCGAGCACTTCGTCATTTTGCGAAAAACCCTGCCATTGCGGATTTTCTTTCGAGACGTGCGCTACCAGCAATTGCTTCCCATCGCGCTTTGTGAGTTCTAGCGGAACGTGGGTCGCCCACAATTTACCGTCGACGGTATTGACCAGAATTCCGAATGCGTTGGCTTTTAGAAACGACTCTACCTCGTGGCGGTTTTCGTTTTTGTAATATGAAGGAATGTACATTTTTATGGTTTTTGGTGTAAACCCCAAAGGTTTTCAAAACCTTTGGGGTTTGAAAAATACACTTCTCTTTAAATCCACAGTAAGGGAAAACCGCTTTTGTGACTAAACAATATTCACTTCCGCCTCAATCATAATCCCAAACT
>JAEWLD010000167.1 GCA_023393485.1 Bacteroidota bacterium | reverse complement strand
GCATTTGGACTTTGGTTTGGCGAAGAATTGAAACGGATTCCTTCAACACGCGATATTGACGCGATCGTTCCTGTACCGTTACATAAAAAAAGGCTCCACGAACGCGGCTATAATCAGGTTTCATCGTTCGGAAAGGCATTGTCGGAAAGTTTGGAAATTCCTTATGACGAAAACACGCTTGTCAGAAATATCTATTCGAAATCGCAAACCAGAAAGAATAGGTCGGGACGAAGCCTTAACAACCAATCCGTCTTTGGCGTAACCAACAATGAAAATCCTGACGGGAAACATTTTCTCCTGATTGATGATGTGCTCACTACCGGCGCAACGCTCGAAGCCTGTGGGCGTGCGTTACTCAAAATTCCAAACGTTAAAATAAGCATCGCATGCATCGCGATGACAAAATAGTGTCATTATAGAAATAACTAAAATGTAACGTCATGGTTTGATGTATTCTGACATTTAGCTTCGAGTCGAACAAGCCAATAAATCGCTAAAATGTTTCAGCAAAAAGAAATATAATTGTTATTTTGTGGCTCATCGGCAAAAAGCCCGACAAAATCACTATGCTGCGCATTTTTAAATCTGCAATTGTTGGCCTCGCAATTATTACTGTCGTAAGCTGCGCCAAACGAGGCTCGATTACGGGCGGAACAAAAGACACGCTCGCGCCTGTGTTGAAAATGAGTTTTCCAAAGAATTACACAACCGGGTTTACGGGCAACGAAATAAAGCTCGTTTTTGATGAATACGTAAAATTAAAAGACGTCAAAAAGCAACTGATCGTCTCGCCTCCGATGAAAAACGCGCCTGACATTCTTCCTCCGACGGCGAGCAAAACACTGACGATCAAAATCAACGATACGTTGCTTCCCAATACGACATACAGTTTCAATTTCGGACAAAGCATTGAAGACAACAACGAAGGCAACCCGTATCGGCAATTCAAATACGTTTTTTCGACCGGAACTTACATCGATTCTTTGCGATTGCGGGGCGTGATCAAAGATGCATTTGAAAAAACACCCGATAAATACGTTTCTGTCATGCTGTACGAGGCCAAAGACGGATTCAACGATTCAATCGTATACAAAGAAAATCCGAGGTATATCACCAATACTCTTGACAGTGTTCCGACTTTTACGCTTGAAAACCTCAAGGCCGGCCGATATAAACTCACTGCGCTGAAGGATATGAACTCGAACAACAAGTTCGATCCAAAAACCGATAAGATCGCATTTCATAAAGAATTCGTGACTATTCCGAATGATACCCTGTATGAAATGGAACTGTTCCAGGAAACAGCACCATTCAAGGCCATAAAACCAACGCTTGCCTCGGGAAACCGTTTCTATATGGGTTACAGTGGGCAACCTAAAGGCGTGAAGGCGACGCTGAAAAATGGCGCCGATATCATCGAGACAATCATAACTAAAGTTGCGGAAAAAGACTCGATCAATATTTGGTACAAACCTGTTAAGGCGGACTCATTGCATTTGACTGTGACCAAAAATGATTATAATGAGGACTTCACTCTCAAATTCAAGCCTGCCAAAGTAGATTCGCTCAGCTTTTCACCGAAACAGAACGGCACATTGCCATTACGCGACGAATTTGTGATTACAGCATCCCGGCCGCTGGTCAAAATCAATGACACTTTGATCAGCGTTACCAAAAAAGACTCATCAAGCGTTGCTTTTACGACCGCTTATGACGAATTCCTGCAGCAACTTAAAATCGCATTTCAAAAAGAACCGCTCGAAAAATACAAAATCGTGGCGCTTCCCGGCGCAGTGGTTGACTTCTACGACAAGCCGAATGACACTTTGAAATATGAGCTGGCGACGAAAAATATATCTGATTACGGGAATTTGCGGCTCGGCTTGAAAAATGTCCGGAAATTTCCGATTATCATCGAACTGACCGACGCAAAAGGGAAAATCGTCGCCACGCAATATTCAGAAGGCAGCACATCGATTCAATTTGATGCACTCGAACCGCAACGCTATACTTTGCGTGTGATTTATGACGAAAATGGCAACAGGGAATGGGATACGGGGAACTACCTGCAAAACAGGCAAAGTGAAGAAGTAATTTATTTTCCGGGCGAGATCGATGTCCGGGCCAATTGGGATGGCGACCAAACTTTTACGTTACCGTAAACCGGTCGCGGTCATTTAAAAAGCCGAATTTTTGCCTGATTTCAAGTAGCGCATTTTTGTTTAGTTCGGCGGTCAGCACTTCATCGTTTTCGGAATTCGCAACCATTGGCGAACCGAGCGCATCAAAAACCTGTGAATGGCCAAGATAGTTGTGGCCATTATCATCCTGCCCAACGCGGTTGACACCAATCACAAATGACATGTTTTCAATCGCGCGTGCCTTAAGCAACGTGTCCCAGGCAGCCGCGCGTGGTTCGGGCCAGTTGGCAACGTAAAGTAATACGTCATAATCATCGTTGTTCCTTGAAAAAACTGGGAAACGCAGGTCATAACAAATCAAAACACAAATTCGGAAGCCTTTGTAATCGACAACCACCTTTTTTCGTCCGGGCGTATATGCATTGTGCTCGCCCGCCAGTGTAAACAGATGCCGTTTGTCATAATATTCAACTTCGCCTGAAGGGAAAACAAAAAGTAGCCGGTTATAAAAATGCCCGCGATCTTCAATTACAACGCTGCCGCAAACAGCAGCATTTTTTTTGGCCGCGATTGTCTGCATCCATGTAACAGTTTCTCCGTTCATTGCCTCCGCAACGCGCTCAGGATGCATTGTGAATCCAGTCGAGAACATTTCCGGCAATACAAACAAATCAGCTTGATGCGCCGAAATTTTTTGATTCAGCACTGCGCGGTTTACTACCGGACTTTCCCAAACCAATGCCGATTGTACAAGGGCTACTTTCATAATTATTTATTTTGTTACACTATTTAATTTCAATTTCATCTATAAAAATAAACGCATCGCCACCGTAACCCTGATGCCACTGCGGAAGCTTTCCGTAGTTCTTCGCCACGACTTTTATATAGCGGGCATCGCTTACTACTTTACTTCTGAATCTCTTGATTACCGAATCGTATTGCTTTGGATCTATATCATTTTTTTCAGTCGAGAGCAATTTGAAATCAACGCCATCAAGTGAGCCGTAAAATTCGACGCTGACCGGCATTAAGATCCACGAGCGCGTATCCTGGAGAAAGTTCGCCGCCACTTCGGAAACTTTGGTTGGCTGGCGCAAATCAACAATGGCCTCAAAGTCTTGCGATTGATAGCCCTGCCAATCGCCTTTGCGCCAGTTTTCGGTGCCGTAGATCCCATCAATCAGCCCGTCCGGGCCGCCGGCGTGGTATTGTTTGTTGTAGGTTGATTTGAGCTCGATCATGTACGCGTTTGGCTTTTTATAGAACGCCGCCGAAATGGTATCGCTCGTAGCAGTTTTCGTTTTTGAATATGCATAAACCTTTGTCGATTCTTCAATGCGGATCGGACGAGTGAATAATTCAAAAGCCGCGGGCGGCTCGCCGATTCTGTAATATAACTTCGGAGCTTCGGGATCTTTCCCACCGATGTAACCATGCTCAATCGCTACGGCCATTCCGCCGATAAAAGCCTTCCTGCCCGCTTTGATCACCGGAACCGCAGCAATTGGTTCATAAGATGGCGCGATCGTCGCGGGGTCAGTCGCGCCAATGGATTGGTCGGCTGGCTTTTCGGGAGTTATTTCCGTAGTCGTTCCGTTTTCAAAATGGATTTTGATATTGTCAAAGTAGGGTTTGGTCGTTACCCACCACTGATTGCCCGGAGTAACGTCATACAAACCACAAGCGCTCAATACATACCAGGCGCTCATTTGCCCGCAATCTTCGTTTCCAATCAAGCCATCAGGCGCATTTTTGTAAAAGTCCTTCAGAATGTAATTGATTTTTTCGCGCGTTTTTTCAGGCTTGCCGACAAATCCGTACAAATAGGCCATATGATGGCTGGGCTCGTTTCCGTGTGCATATTGCCCAATTAATCCCGTAAGATCGGCCTGTTCGCGCCCGGTGGTTTCAGACGGAGCGGCAAACATTTCATCGAGTTTGCCCTCAAACTGCTGCGGGCCGCCATAAGCGTCAATCATTCCCGGAATGTCCTGAAGCACAAAAAACGCGTATTGCCACGCATTGCCTTCGGTAAAATTATTGTTGACTTCGCGCGAATCAAACGGCCGATCCCAATTCCCATTTTTTTTCGGACGCATAAAACGGGTTTGCGGATCAAAGAGGTTTTTCCAGTTTTGCGACCGTTTCATGAAGTAATTGTAATCAGCGGTTTTACCAAGTTTGTCCGCCATCTGCGCAATGCACCAATCATCATAAGCATATTCCAGTGTTTTTGACACGCTTTCGTGTTCATCGTCAATTGAAATAAAGCCATTTCGCTTATAGGCATCAAGGCCCAGATGGTCAAGCATCGCGCTGTGTTTTGCCGCTTCATATGCTTTATTGTAATCAAACCCTGCAATGCCTTTAGCCATGGCATCGGCAATGACCGATACCGAATGATAGCCAATCATACAATCGGTTTCATTCGACGCGAGTTCCCAAACCGGCAATCGGCCGCCCTGTTCGTATTGGGCGATGAACGTATTGATGAAATCCGAAGTCCTTTTTTTGTCGATCAACGTGTATAGCGGATGCGCCGCACGAAAAGTATCCCACAGCGAGAAAACCGAATAATAATCAAATCCATCGGCAATATGGATTTGATTGTCGCGGCCACGGTATTTTCGGTCGATATCCTGCGCGATATTCGGCTGCATCATCGTATGATATAACGCGGTATAGAAAACGGCCGATTCGTCGCTATTTCGCGCTGAAACCTCAATTTTTGACAACGCTTTATCCCACGCGGTTTCGGCGTCAGATTTCGCCTTATTGAAATCCCAATGCGGCAATTCGGTCAAATTCAGCGCTGCGCCTTCATAACTTGTCGGCGAAAGCGCGACTTTAATCTGCAATGTCTCGCCTTTTTTGACTTTTGTCGAGAAACTTATCGCCAGCAGCGAGCCGGCAAAAAATCTATCGGTCGTTTTGGCAGGCGCAAAAGCATTATTGCTGACTTTGCTGACTGTCATCGGTTTGCTGAAGACAATTCGCGCAAACACATATTGATCGCGCGCCCAGGCTTCACTCCGGCGCAGGACCTCAATCGTTTTTTCATCGATGATGCGAACTTCTCCCATAAGGAGTTTGTCGCGATGATTCAAATCGAGAATAACGTTGGCCTGGCCCGACTTGTTGAATTTATACTCGTGAAAGCCGACGCGGGTTGAAGCCGTCAGCCTGACGTCAATTTTGTATTTGTCCAATTTTACGGAATAAAATCCGGCCGACGCTTTTTCATTCGCATGTGAAAACGCTGACGAATATGACTTTGCATCGAGTTTTGGCTCGCCCATTGTCGGCATCAGCATAATGTCTCCAAAATCGGAAACTCCTGTTCCGTTTAAGTGCGTGTGCGAAAAGCCGTAAATCACATTATCTGAATAATGGTAGCCTGAGCAGCCATCCCAACTGCCGTCAATCCTGGTATCGGGCGACAGCTGGACCATTCCGAACGGCATTGTCGCGCCCGGAAATGTATGGCCATGTCCGCCGGTTCCGATCATTGGATTGACGTGTCTATGATAATTTTGCGCCGAGACAATCGCAGGCAAAAGCAATAAAGTCGAAAGAAATTTTATCATCAGGTTTTAAAAAAGCCTAAATTTAATTCATAAATCTTTACGACCCAATTATGAAACTATTTAATGAATTTGCATTTGCCGCAGTTGCGTTGTTTCTTATCGGATGTACTGCCAAACAGCCAGGCGCTGCATCCAAAGCGCCAGCCGCTGCCGATGCATCTACACCTGCGCAACCGGTAAAGGACAGCGCGTTTGCAGTCATTTCTGTAGATCGGACAAAGAAAACACTTTACCGGGGCATCAAGAACCCGCTCACGATCATCGTCCCGAATGCAGTAGCCACAAAGGTCGAAGGAAACGGTGTTGTTAAGACCGATGATTTCGGGCACTATAAAATCAGTCCGGGTCCGGCAATGAAAACCGATATCAAAATTACCGCTTCAATGCGCGATGGCTCTACATTTACAGAAACCCGAACGTTTAACGTCCGCAATATTCCCAATCCGAAACTTGTGCTTCACAATACGGGTTTGGCACCCCATGCGACCAGCCTGACCGAAGAAGAAATTGCCCGCGCAGAAGTAGGGTTGCAGATGCAGGATTTTGACTACGACCTCGATTTTATCATAACGGGATTTAAGGTCGAATTCCCGTACGGAATCAATGTCGATATCGAAGGAACAAAATTTACCGGCAAAGCGCTCGAGATGATAAAGAAGATGAAACACAATGGCGAGGTAAAAATCCATAGCATCCGGACGGCGCCGTTGTCGTATGGCGATATGGCTTCACTCCGCATCGATCCGATTTTAATAAAAGTCAATAAAAAAGCGCGCCCAAAGAAATGAGCACGCTTTTATATATTTAATTTCACCGATTATTTTATGCTCGCTGTCAAATATTCGCGGTTCATTCTTGCGATGTTTTCAAGGGAAATTCCTTTCGGGCATTCAACTTCGCACGCGCCGGTGTTGGTACAGTTTCCGAATCCTTCGGCATCCATTTGACGAACCATGTTCAAAACGCGGTCTGCGGCTTCAATCTGGCCTTGCGGCAACAACGCGAATTGGGAAACTTTTGCCGAAACAAACAACATCGCCGATGCGTTTTTACAGCTTGCGACACATGCGCCACAACCGATGCAGGTTGCCGCATCAAAAGCCGTATCAGCGTCGTCTTTGTTGATCGGGATAGCATTCGCGTCAATCGTATTTCCGGATGTATTCACCGAAATAAATCCGCCGGCATGCTGGATACGGTCAAAAGAACTGCGGTCAACGACCAAATCCTTGATTACCGGAAATGCCTTGGCGCGGAATGGTTCAATGTAAATCGTATCGCCGTCCTTGAATTTGCGCATGTGCAATTGGCAGGTTGTCACACCGCGGTCTGGGCCGTGCGCTTCGCCATTGATAAATAACGAACACATGCCACAAATACCTTCGCGGCAGTCGTGGTCAAATGCGACCGGATCTTCACCTTTGCCGATGATTTGCTCATTTAAAACATCAAGCATTTCAAGGAAAGACATGTCGGGCGACACGCCGGCGATATTGTAATCAACCATTTTCCCTTTGTCGGCGGCGTTCTGTTGACGCCATATTTTTAATTTGAGATTCATACCTTTCAGTTTGAATGTCTAAAGTCGGAATCTCAAGTCTTTTGACTTTCGACCTTTGACTTTCGACTCATTATTTATAACTTCTTTGGACCAGTTTGACGTTGTCGAACACGAGCGGCTCTTTATGCAGCACGGCATCGCTTGGATTGCCTTTATATTCCCATGCCGCAACGTAGGCGAAATTTTCGTCATCGCGCTGTGCTTCGCCTTCTTCGGTTTGGTATTCTTCACGGAAATGCCCGCCACAAGACTCATTTCTATGGAGTGCATCTTTGGCGAACAATTCACCAAGTTCGAGGAAATCGGCTACACGCATCGCTTTTTCGAGCTCCTGGTTGAACGAATTCATTGAACCCGGCACTTTGACATCGCGGTGGAATTCTTCGCGCAAAGCCGCTATCTCGACAATCGCTTCAGACAAGCCTTTGGCATTACGTGCCATACCGACTTTGTCCCACATGATTTTACCAAGTCTTTTATGGAAATAATCAACGGAATGCGTACCGTTGTTGTTGATGAATTTCACCAATTGGTCGCGCACATTCTTTTCAGCCTCGTCGAATTCCGAAGTATTGGTTGGTATCGCGCCGGTCCTGATGTCGGCGGCAAGATAATCCCCGATTGTATACGGCAAGACAAAATAGCCGTCGGCCAGGCCTTGCATCAACGCAGACGCGCCGAGACGGTTTGCGCCGTGATCTGAAAAGTTGGATTCGCCGATTGAGAAACAACCGGGAATCGTCGTCATCAAATTGTAGTCGACCCAAGTTCCGCCCATCGTATAGTGAACCGCAGGATAAATCATCATCGGCGTTACATACGGGTTCTCGTCGACGATTTTTTCGTACATCTGAAATAAGTTGCCGTATTTCTCTTCGATGACTTCGGTGCCGAGTTTCTTCACGAGCGCAGCATCGTTTTCATCCAAATGCCTGATTCTCGCCTGCTCCTTGCCGTAACGCTGGATTGCCGAAGCAAAATCGAGATAAACCGCCTCGCCGGTTTTGTTGACGCCATAGCCGGCATCACATCTTTCCTTGGCAGCTCTCGAAGCCACATCGCGCGGCACCAGGTTTCCATAGGCCGGATAACGTCTCTCAAGATAATATTCGCGCTGCTCCTCAGACAAATCGGTTGGTTTTTTACGGCCTTCACGAATCGCTTGTGCATCTTCGAGCGTTTTCGGCACCCAAATTCGGCCGTCATTGCGGAGCGATTCCGACATCAAGGTCAATTTCGATTGGTGATCGCCAGAAACCGGAATACAAGTCGGGTGAATTTGCGTGTAACAAGGGTTGGCGAAGAACGCGCCTTTTTTGTGGATTTTCCAGGCTGCGGTGGCGTTGCTGCCCATCGCGTTGGTCGAAAGGAAAAATACATTTCCGTATCCGCCCGAACCAATTACCACAGCGTGGGCCGAATGTCGTTCAATCTCTCCTGTAATCAAGTTTCGCGCGATAATACCACGCGCTTTTCCGTTTACGATGACCAGATCAAGCATTTCATGACGATTGTACATCTTGATTTTGCCGCGGCCGATTTGACGGTTCATTGCCGAATAAGCGCCGAGCAATAATTGCTGTCCGGTTTGGCCTTTCGCATAGAATGTACGCGAGACGAGCGTACCGCCAAACGAACGGTTGTCGAGCAAACCGCCGTATTCACGCGCCAACGGAACGCCTTGCGCCACGCATTGGTCGATGATATTTGCCGAAACTTCAGCCAGACGGTGGACATTGGCTTCACGGGCGCGATAATCGCCGCCTTTTACGGTGTCGTAAAAGAGCCTGAAAGTCGAGTCGCCGTCGCCACGGTAGTTTTTCGCGGCGTTGATACCGCCCTGCGCCGCAATAGAGTGCGCGCGACGCGGCGAATCCTGAAAGCAAAATGCCTTTACGTTGTAACCCAATTCAGCCAACGTTGCCGCGGCTGAACCTCCGGCAAGACCAGTACCGACAACGATAATGTCAATATTTCTTTTATTGGCCGGATTGACGAGATTGATATGATTCTTATGATTTGTCCATTTTTCAGCGATAGGACCAGCTGGAATTTTTGAATCTAATGCCATGATTAAGCTTTTAGAAGGAAATGAATGTATAACGGAATGATGGCAAACAACAGCGGAACAACGATCGAAAACAACGTTCCGAAATTCTTGATCAGGCGGTTGTATTTACGATGGTTCCAGCCCATTGATTGGAATGCAGAACCAAATCCGTGATTGAGGTGGAACGCCAGCACGATCATCGACACGACGTAAAGCAGTGTAAAAAGCAAGCCGTATTTGGCGTCTTGAAAGAACTCAACCGTGATTTTATAAAGGTCTTTGTAGCCTTCCCCGATCAGGATTTTCTTGGGCTGCATTGCATAAAACTTGTTGCCTTCAATGACGACTTTTTTCCCATCGACAGACTCAACCGGAAGGTATTTATCCTGTCCCCAGGCAGAAGTCACGTAAAACTCGCGCTTCATTTTTCCCATCCCGGGCATCATTTCGGTTTCGACAACGAGCTTTTGCAGCGGCATATTCTTGTCGAAATGCATCCGGCCCCAAAAATTGGCCATATGTGTTATGATAAAAATCAAAATCAATGTTCCAAGCAATGCCATGTTGCGCGAGGCCCATTTGGTATTCGTTTCAGGCTTGTTCCTGGCGTAAGCAATCGGTCTTGCCTTGGCATTTTGAATGGTCAGTAAAATACCGTCAACTGCGTGAAAGAGAATCGAAAAATAAGTGAGATAAGAAAGCACCTTGACCGCAGGATTGCTGGTCATAAAAAGCGCATACTGGTTAAAAGCGTTATCATCGGCAAAAATCAACTGGAGGTTTCCGGCCAAATGCCCAATGAGAAACAGGCACAAAAACAAGCCTGTCAAGGCCATCCAGTATTTCTTAGCAAGGGATGATTTTAATAAAGCAGATTTTGCCATAGGGTTTTGTGGAGTTTATTTAAAAAAATCACCACAAAAATACAGCTAATTGGATTTAACTACAACCTTTTCGCTTATTTATAATCAATTTAAAAAATTTAGCGAAAACCCGTTACTGGTATGACGGAATCAGGCCGCGCAAGCCCATGTCGACGACGCTTTCACCGGCCGCTGGTTCAAACTTTCCGTCGGCATTCACCTCTTGCCATTCAAAGCTGTGGTTGATAGACAAAGACAAAGTGACTACAATGTCCCGCGTCTCATTTCCCGTAATCTGCAGATCATTGACAAATTGCCCGGTGACAACGCATGAACCGGGCGGGATTTCTGAAGTCGCAGCCAACGGATTCGGGACTGTTGTTGCGCCGGCGGGCGCCTGTCCTTGAGCCGAATAGGCGTTGCCGTCAAGCCCGAAAGCCCAATAACCCTGCGCGCGATTGCCATTTATCGTAAAGAAATTATTTCCGATGCTATGGGTTGTGATATAAGTATTGAAGCCCACGAAACTGGCAAGCGTTCCATTGTAATCAACGCCGTTTTGGCGCACTGAGATTCCATAATTTTGATACGCAAGCGAACAACGCACGTAACGGTACGTGCCGCTCGCCACCTGGCTCAAAGGAATCCTCAGGAAAACTTCGTCCTCAGCGACGATTTTAGACTTGCTGAAATCAATTGCATTTGCGCCGCCTTCAGAAGTTTCTGGCGCGTGGTACAAAACGACGCCATCGCCCAATTGAGTGTAGGCAGTGGGCGCGAATTCAAGGTAATGCGACGAGATTGAATTGAAAATCGGAGTTTGCGCCGCGTTACCGGCCGGAACCGGCGTAGGTGCGCCGAGGTTGTTGAGCCGCGCCTGATTCGGATCAAACCTGAACTTGACAATCAGCATCGGTTCCTGCGCGTCTTCACTATTGCACGAAACCGAGAAAATGGCCAAGGCAACGACAAATGGCAAAAAATATAACAACTTTCTCATTAAGCAAATTTTAACTAAAACGTCGTTGAACGATTATTATTATCGGCGTTAGACGATGCTTTAACAATTTTGTAACAATGATGCATAA
>JAEWLD010000132.1 GCA_023393485.1 Bacteroidota bacterium | reverse complement strand
ACAACTAACAACTAACAACTAACAACCCAGCCGCAGTTAACCATTTCGGTAAATCCTATCATACAGGTCATTGTACTTCTCGCGGATGATCTTGCGTTTGAGCTTCATCGTCGGGGTCAAGTGACCGGCATCCACAGACCAGACATCGGGCGTGAGTTCAAACCGTTTGATCTTTTCCCAATTGCCGAATTTTTCGTTGAGCTTGTCGATTTCGGCCTCGATACGCGCCTTGATTTCGGCATTCGATGCGATTTCGGTGTTGGTCTCACCAATCGGGACATTGTGCATTTTCGCCCATTCGCGGCAAAAAGCGAAATTCGGCTGGATGAATGCGGCCGGCATTTTTTCACCGTCGCCGACAACCATGATCTGCTCGATGAACCGCGATTGCTTCATTGCATTCTCAAGCAATTGCGGCGCGATGTATTTGCCGCCCGAAGTCTTGAACATTTCTTTTTTGCGGTCGGTGATCTTCAAAAAACCTTCGCTGTCAATCTCGCCGATATCGCCGGTGTGGAAATAGCCGTTTTGTATCGCTTCGGCCGTTTTTTCGGGGTCGTTGTAATAACCCATCATCACGTTCGGGCCTTTGCACAGGATTTCGCCGTCTTCGGCAATTTTGATTTCGACGTCTTCGATGGCCTTTCCGACCGTTCCGATTTTAAAGCCGTTGTTGCGGAAGTCATTGACAGCAATCACCGGCGAAGTTTCAGTAAGCCCGTAGCCTTCGACTACTTTGATTCCGGCGGCTGCAAAAATCCGTGTCAATCTCGGCTGCAATGCTGCGCTTCCCGAAACCATCAGATTGAGGTGGCCACCGAGGCCTTCGATCCATTTGCTGAATACGAGTTTGCGCGCAATGGCAAGCTGGATGTCAAACCGCAGCCCGTTATTTTGATTGGGTTTATACCTGAATCCCAGGTCAACGGCCCAGAAAAAAAGTTTTTTCTTGATTCCGGTCAGCGCCGAACCCTTGGCGTAGATGCTGTCATAGACTTTTTCAAGCAGGCGCGGAACGACGGTCATCACGTTCGGTTTGGCCTCCTTGATGTTTTCACTGATTTTTTCGATCGATTCTGCAAAATAGATCGATACGCCGTAAAACTGGTAGAGATAAACCACCATCCGCTCAAAAATGTGGCAGATCGGCAAAAAGCTCATCGCGGTTGTCTTTCCGGCGTTGAACGGGATTTTCTTTTCGCTGCCAAGCACGTTTGACACGATGTTGTGGTGCGAAAGCATGACGCCTTTTGGCCGCCCGGTCGTGCCCGATGTGTAGATGATCGTGGCCAATTCTTCAGGCTTGACGTTGTTTTTTCTTTCTTCGACCTCGGGCTGATTGCTTTCGTCCTTGCCGAGTTCGAGCAGTTCGGTCCAGTTTCGGCATTCCAATGGATCAAAACTGTATACGTCTTTGAGCGTCGGAATCTTATCGCGGATTGCGTTGATTTTATGCAGCAATTCGGCGTCCGAGACAAAACAATACGAAACGCCGGCATGATTGAGAATGTACTGGTAATCTTCCTCGGAAATGGTTGGATA
Source organism: Bacteroidota bacterium (assembly GCA_023393485.1). Taxonomy (GTDB): domain Bacteria; phylum Bacteroidota; class Bacteroidia; order Flavobacteriales; family Flavobacteriaceae; genus Flavobacterium. Next base: position 1,593 of record JAEWLD010000132.1, on the reverse strand, counting down.
TACCGGAACATTTTGCGCTCCTGTCTGCAAAATGCCGATGTCCATGATATGCCATTCGGTTCGATTATTTGAAGAAATCACAGCGATTTTGTCATTTTTCTGAATGCCGATCCTAAGCAGTCCGCGTGAAATTGCGTTGGCCTTGTCAACATATTCCCGGGTTGACGTGGCTTGCCAGACGCCGTTGTATTTGGTGACAAGCGCGTCGGCTTTCGGGTAATGCTTAAGCTGGTGGTATGGGAAGTCGAATAAGCGGGTGATGGACATGGAAGAATTTTATCGCAAATTAGCAAATAAATTGACAATTGATAATTGACAATTGATAATTAATGTTCAACTAAAGACAACAGCATTGATAAATTTGGCAAGTGACAAGTGTAAATTATGAACCGCCTAATCATATTAACCGGTGCGATGAGTTTAAGTCGGTCAGGAAAGAGCCGCGTTAACTCCGAGCCAATTGTCAGTTATCAATCGTCAATTGTCGATTGAATCTCGTAATTTTGCCCTCGATGATCAAACTCAAAGCCCGCAAACTACCGCGCATACAGGAATACAAACTGCTGTTTATCCGGATCGGACTGGCGTATGTGTTTTATTTCCTGGCGCGTGCGCTGTTTTATCTTTACAACAAAGACCTGATTGAAGTAGGGTCGACGTTCGAGTTTCTCAGGCTGAGCTGGCACGGATTGGTCTTTGACACGACGGCGATCATTTACGTCAACTCGCTTTTTATATTGCTGTCAATACTTCCGCTGTACAACAACACGTCCCGGGGCTTTCAGAAGTTTTTGATGTGGCTGTATTTCATTACGAACCTGACGGCGTACGCGACGAATTTCATCGACTTTATTTATTATCGTTTCAACTTCGGCCGGTCGACCCTGGCCATGACCGAATCAATCGCCAACGAATCGAACAAAATGCTGCTGCTCGGTAATTTCCTGGTTCGGTACTGGCACGTTTTCCTGCTGTTTTTTGGGCTGTCCTATTTGTGGATTTACCTTTATAAAAAGCGGATGCCGGCGTTTGAAAAAGTCGCCGGTCACGGAAAATACTGGCTGACGTCGGTCTTAGGATTGCTATTTATTGCGACGGTATGCGTTGGCGGCATCCGCGGCGATTTCAAGAAAAGCACGCGGCCGATCAATTTGGTCGATGCCAACCGTTATGTCCGTCATATTTCGCAGGCCGATGTCGTGCTGAACACACCGTTTACGATTATCCGCACGCTCAATGTCAAAAGCATCCAAAAGGTCAATTTTGTCACCGACGATGTGATTGCGCGCGAAATCAAGCCGGTCAAGCAGTACGCGAACAATCCGCAGACCAAGCCGAACATCGTGATTTTTATCCTTGAAAGCTACGGCCGTGAATACATTTCGAGTTTCAATAAAAATCAAAACATTCCGGGTTATAAGGGTTATTCGCCGTTTGTGGATTCGCTCGCGCAGCACTCTTTGATTTTCACCAATGCTTATGCGAATGGTTACAAATCGATTCACGGCATGTCATCTGTCATTGCCGGAATTCCGTCGTTCAAGGACGCGTTTACTTCCTCGCCGTATGCCAAACAGGACATTGAATCGCTCG
>JAEWLD010000096.1 GCA_023393485.1 Bacteroidota bacterium | reverse complement strand
TCATTTGGTCAAGCACGAAAATAAATCGGCCCGAACGGTCAGTCTGGACGATTTTGAATCCGAATGAATGGCCGGGAACAGACAACGCGATGTTTTTGTTTGCAAGGTTTTTTGAAGGTTTCTCTGAAATGATCCGCCCTGTCAGTAACGCGCCGCGCAAGTCCGGAACCGCGTTCTGCGTTTTTGCGGGCGGCATGACTTTGCCCGGCTTTACTGGTCCAAATCCGTCGGCTTTTTTTACAGATACGGTGTAATGGCCGGCCAAATTTTCGAGGCCAAGCTTAACGACCACTTTTTCGCGGCGGCCGTAAACCTGTTTGTCAGGCATGGCTAAAGAACCCGACGAATTTACGTTTGCGGTTTTTTCGGTTTGCGCTGGGTTTAAAACACCGTCGAAACTGCGAAACGTGTAGACAATCGTCAAATCGAGCGCGAAAAAATTTCTTTCAGAACCATCGATCATGTATTTCGTATAACCGACAAGCTTGTAATTGCCCGATTCAATCGCGGTCGGAATGAAAATATCGCCATTGCCAATGCCGTTTTCAAGCCTTATTTTTTGGCGCTGAACAACTTCTCGCTTGCTGTCTACAAGCTCAACATAGGCAATTTTGCTGAGATCGCTAAGCGATTTCTTTTCGGGGTTGAGGCAAAAAACCGAATAATACAAAGTCTCACCGGCGAGCAGCGCCGTCGCATTGGGATTGATGACGACAGTTTCTGCCGGATAAACCGTTTTCGCCTGCTGGGCCCGGGCCGCAAAACAGACAGTAACGAAAGCCAATATGTAAATCAGTCTTGCCAAAATGCGGGAACTATGTTTGAACCTAAATTAGTACAGTCGCCACAAGGCGGCGGCACCATTGTATAGTAGTTGTTTTCTTCTGCCACATACAGCAGCGAGTTTGAGGATATTGCAGACAGGAGCGCGCCGCCCCGGCATTCCATATCAGTCGGTATGAAGCAGAATTTAAAAACGCTTGGCGTACAATCTATAAAATAGGGCGGAATTGGATCGTCGGGAAAAAGATCGGTGTAATTGAAATAAATTCTTTTTGATGACACCGACGCAACTTCAAAAAAGCCAATCACTTTTTCGGCAGGATTTTCAACCGAACGGATATTGCCGTAGAAAAATCCCGGCTGATTCTGTGATAAAATGCTGCCTTGCCCTGAAAGTTCTTTCAGCGTTTTATAAAACATATACGCCGGCAGGCTTTGCACGTATTGCCTGACCAGAATTGTATATCGATTGGTGATGATCGGGTTGCGGTCACTGATGAACCGTACGGTGAAATCAACGCGGTCTTCGCTCAGGGTATTTGTCGAAGTTTGGATGATGTCATTTGAAAAAACCGTGTTGAAACAAGTTTTGGTCTCTCCGGGTTCGCGCGGTATGATTTGGATCTGGTCGTCTTCGATGCCCGGACCTTCAGGCAGGCGAAGCGCTCTAAAGAAACTCCAGTAAGGTGCTATGATCTTATAGGTTTCCATGTATTCATAACGATAATATTTTGAGGTATTGGCCGGATCGAAAGCCTTTGCGTTGATCTTGACGCCGCGCTCGCCTTGAACCGTTCCGACGGTCGCGACCAAATCATCGAGTTCAGTTGCCGTGGTAAGCATTTCGGGGTGGGAACGATAGGTTTTTCCGTCTGTCGTGACGATTTCAAGCGTATAATTTTTCCCGGATTCTGCGCTAAATTCCTCGTTCGAGCGATAAACGCCGTCGATTTCAGTAAAATTGTAAACGTCGCCCTGGTCATCGCTGATTGAAACCTGGGCGCCAGATTCGGGCTGTGGGCCGTCTTCTTCCAGCCGAAATGTCCTTGAAAGTTTGACTTCTTGTGTTTTGAGTTCATTGGTCAGCGTGGCTTCAATCACAAGCGCGCTTTCAAAATCGCTGGATTGCAGCGCGTATTGCTCAACGCAGCCGGTGGCAAGGCCAATGGTCAACAGCAGTATAATATAGCGTTGAATTTTTTTCATCAGAATTTGAAATTATAGGTTATCGTCGGGACCGGAATCGCGAAAATCGACGTCTTGTAGCCTTTGACCCGGCCATTTTCAGTGACGAAATAAACCGAATAAGGATTGTTTCGCCCAAGCACATTATAAACCGAAATATTCCAGAAACTGTGCGCAAGTTTTTTGATTTTGTGGTTTCCTTCTATGTTCACGCCCAGATCAAGCCTGTAATAATCGGGAATCCGGAATTTGTTCCGATCGCTGTAAAGCGTGTATTCGGCGCCGTTGTATAAGTATGTTCCGATTGGATAGGTAATCGGACGGCCGGTCTGGTAAACAAAATTGGCCGAAAAACTATATCGCTTGGTCAATTTGTAATTCGCGACGACACTCACGTCATGCGGCTTGTCATAATTCGCAGCGAAATACTCGCCGTTGTTTACGCGTTCCTGGTCAAACTGGCTGTCGAGTTTGAGCATCGCGCGCGAATACGTATAGCCGATCCAACCGCTGAGTTTGCCTTCGGTTTTCTTTAGAAGCAATTCCACGCCGTAAGCTTTGCCTTCGCCTTGCAAAAGTTCGGTCTCGACGTTGTCTTTTAGCAGCAACTCGGCCGCGACTTTATAATCGAGGATGTTTTTCGAGCGTTTGTAATAGCCTTCAACGCTCAGTTCATATAAATCGTTCTTGAAATTCTTGTACAGCCCAAGTGAGAATTGTTCGGACCGCTGCGGTTTGACGTTCAAATCTGACAATTTCCAGGTATCAGACGGCGATTGTGTCGTATTGCTCGAGAGTAAATGAAAATATTGGTAGGTTTTGTCGTAACAGGCATTGACAGACAAATCCCCGGTCAGGAAATAGCGTGTCGCAATCCGGGGCTCAAACCCGCCGTACGTTTTGATGATTTCATTGTCTGAATAAGTCCTGACATCGGTAACGGTCGCGTCTGAAATTGGAAGGCCCGGTTCGTAAACGCGTTGCGTCGCCTGGCCAAGGGCATTGAAAACCGAATATCGCAGCCCGAGATCGACTTCGAGTTTGTCGTTTATTTTATAACTGTCAGTGATAAATGCCGCCGATTCAAGCCCGCGCTCTTTTTCAAGATTGACCGCTACCAGCGTTGATTCGTCGGTTTTTGGTTTGAGATCGCCCGGACGCACGCCGTAGAGTTTGCTCGAAATCCCGTAGGTGAGTTTGTGTTTGGGATTCAATTGGGCCGATGCTTTGGCGATCAATTGTGTCTCATTGAGTTTATAACCAAACAGGAATGCATTGTTGTTGTGGCTGTCGTAGTCGATATTGAATTTGTATTCACTGTTGGTCAAAACCAGTGTGCCTTTATTTTTGCCGTTGAAAGTGTGATCCCAATTGGCCGAAAACACGCGATTGCTGTATTTGTAAAGCGAGTCAGAAGTTATGCTGAACGCGTCGCGGCTGTAATACGCCGTGCCTTCAACGGTGTTTTTGTCGTTGATTTTGTGGCTGTATTTGATAATCGCATCATAAAATGAGGCGCTGCTGTTCTTGAGACTTTCTTCGTCGAGCGATTTCAAAATCCAGTCTGAATACGTTGCGCGACCACCGGCAATCAAGCTCGATTTTCCCTTGACAATTGGCGTGCTGAGGCTGAGGTTGCTTGTCACAGGCCCGATTCCGCCTTCACCGGCAAATTTTTCATAGTTGCCATCTTTGGTCGTAATATCGAAAACCGATGAAAGCCTGCCGCCGAATTCGGCCGGAATGCTGCCTTTGTAAATGTCTACTTTCTTTGTGGTAAACGGGTTAAGCGCCGAAAAGAAACCGAAGAAATGCGCCGGATTATAAAGCAAAGCATTGTCGAGCAAAATCAAATTCTGGTCTTCTTTCCCGCCGCGTACATTGTAGCCCGATGCGCCTTCGCCAGCGGTTTTTACGCCCGGCAGTGCCGTTGCCACGCGCAAAATGTCGCGTTCGCCCAAAATGAGCGGAATGTTTTTGATTGATTCGGTTTCAATGGTCGTCACGCCGCTGACTGCCGATCGGACGTTTTTATCGCGGTCTGCCTTGACGACGACTTCATCGAGCAGGTTGACTTTTTCGGTAAGCGAGACATCGAGCCGGCCGTTGTTGTAGAT
>JAEWLD010000087.1 GCA_023393485.1 Bacteroidota bacterium | reverse complement strand
GGTCTTTCAGCGCAGCGGTCTTTCAGCGCAGCGGCACACTACGCCCTGACGATTTTCGCACCGATGGCCCGCAGCCTTTCATCGATATTCTCATACCCGCGGTCAATCTGGTCAATGTTCTGGATCGTGCTTGTGCCTTTGGCCGACAGCGCCGCGATCAAGAGTGAAATTCCGGCGCGGATGTCTGGCGAAGACATCGTCGTTGCTTTGAGCTGTGACTGGAAATTATGGCCGATGACCACCGCGCGGTGCGGATCGCAAAGGATGATTTTGGCGCCCATGTCAATCAATTTATCGACAAAAAACAAGCGGCTTTCAAACATTTTCTGGTGAATCAAAACATCGCCTTTTGCCTGAGTTGCGACAACGAGGATAATACTTAAAAGATCGGGAGTAAATCCGGGCCACGGCGCATCGGCGACTGTCAGGATAGAGCCGTCGATATCTGTCTTGATTTGGTAGCTTTCATGGGTCGGGATAAAAATGTCGTCGCCTCGCCTCTCAATCGTGATGCCGAGCTTGCGGAAAGTACCGGGAATTACACCGAGATTGTCCCAACTTACGTTTTTGATCGTGATTTCGCTCCGCGTCATCGCCGCGAGTCCGATCCATGAGCCGATTTCAATCATATCGGGCAATATTCTGTGCTCGCAGCCGCCAAGACTTTCGACCCCTTCAATCTTCAGAAGATTTGAACCGATGCCGGTGATTTTGGCGCCCATTGAATTGAGCATTTTGCAAAGCTGCTGCAAATATGGTTCGCAGGCGGCATTGTAAATCGTGGTTGTGCCTTTGGCCAGAACCGCGGCCATGACGATGTTTGCGGTTCCGGTGACCGACGCTTCGTCGAGCAGCATGTCTGTTCCTGTGAGTCCTTCGGCGCTTTCGACCCCGTAAAAATGGTCTTCCCGGTTGTAGCGGAATTTCGCACCGAGATTGATGAACCCTTCAAAATGAGTATCCAAACGCCTACGCCCGATTTTGTCGCCACCGGGTTTTGGAATGTAGCCGCGGCCATATCTGGCGAGCAGCGGCCCGACAATCATGATCGATCCGCGCAATGAACCGCCTTCTTTTTTGAAGGCTTCGGTTTCAAGATAGCCGACATTCACTTCATCTGACTGGAATGTGATCGAGCCTTTGCCATTTTTCTGCATTTTGACCCCGAGATTCCCAAGGAGCGTAATCAGCTTGTTGACATCGATGATGTCGGGGATGTTATTGATGGTGACTTTTTCGGGTGTCAGCAATACTGCGCAGAGAATTTGCAGTGCTTCGTTTTTTGCACCTTGCGGGGTGATTTCGCCTTTGAGACGGTGACCGCCTTCGATTTTGAATACGCTCATTCGGGTAATTATTATAAATTTTGAATAATAAATTTTAAATTAACTGGCCCGCCCGAACTATTGTTTTCGGCCGTTATTCTTCTGCTTGTTCTTGTTTTGCTTTTGCTGCTGCTGTTTTTGCATTTGCCCGCCTTGCATCATTTTATTCGACGTCTTTTTGTTGGTCCGCATCAAATCTGTCGTATTTACAAGTTCTTCGGTGCTTTGCATTAGGTTTATTTTCCCGTCCGACAGTTCAAAAAGGTGCTCGAAAATGATATGGTCGGTCACCGTGTCCTTGTTCCAGCTCAAATACGACTTTTTCATGTGGTTGGCGATGACCTTGATCAGGGCGCTTTTCAATTCGCCGTCTTCCCAACTGTTGGCGACATCAATCATGTATTTGATGTTGTTGCCATAAAATCGGTACTTGGGTGATTTTTGCGGATAAGCCAAAGGATCGGGCCGCAATTGCAATACTTCGCGCGATGGAATCGGGTAAGGCGAATCGACATCGAGTTTGAAGTCTGACATGATGAAAATCTGGTCCCAAAGTTTATGCTGGAAATCAGGAACATCGCGCAAATGCGGATTTAGGCTTCCCATGACCTGGATGATGTAACGCGCCAATTTGTTGCGTTCGTCGCGATTCTCGACAGCGACGGCCTGGTCGATCAGCTTTTGAAGATGACGGCCGTATTCTGGAATGATCAATTGCGGGCGTTCGGCATTGTATTCCAACAAATGCACTACTTCTGCCGCGTTTTCCCTTTGATATTTAGTTGCCATAATTATAAAGAAATGATGCCTTCAATTTCATAGACGGCGAGGTATTTTTCAATGACGTGGTCCGGGTTTTCCATTTGCACATTGACTGAAACACTCGTATATGTCCCGTTTTTTGACTTGGTCGTCGTGATTACGGCACCCAATCCGTTGAAGGCGTTTTCGACTGCCGAAATTTTGCCCGGGTCAGTCGGAACGATGAATTTAAATAGGTATAAGGAAGGCCACTCGGTACTGTTTTGCAGTTCGGCGCGCAGCCTGTCAAAAAATTCCTGGCTTTTCTTATCCATTGCATTTTAAAATAAAGGCAAATATAAGGTATTGGTTTTCATTTTGGGGCATCGGTTAAGGGAGTTTTAAACAAATTAGGGCGGATAGGAGTGAATTTTATTGCCGATTCAAAAATGACGGTTCTTCGCACCCGCCCAATCAAATATCGCAATTCCCAAAACACCAAATTACGGAACACCCGCAAATTTTCCCAAAACCAAACCAAACCGCCAACCAAAAAATTCCAACAATTTCATTAAATTTGCGCCTTATTTGACAAAAGTGCCAAAAGAAATCGTTGTCATTATCGGCGGCCCGGGAACCGGAAAAACAACCCTGATCGATGCGCTGGTGAGCCGCGGCTATTGCTGCTATCCCGAAATTTCTCGCGAAGTGACAATGGAGGCCAAAAAGCAAGGCATCGAACAATTATTCCTTGAAAATCCGTTGCTTTTCAGTGAATTGCTCCTTGAAGGCCGTAAAAAACAATTCCGGAGCGCACAGGATGAACCGCATGATACGGTGTTTATCGATCGCGGCATTCCGGATGTTTTGGCGTACATGCATTATATAGGCGACGCTTATCCGGCCGGATTTGACCTTGCGTGCCGCGAGCACGTTTACTCGAAAATCTTCATCCTTCCGCCATGGGAAGAAATTTACGTCAGCGATGCCGAGCGCTATGAAAATTTCGAACAGGCCAAATTAATCTACAGCCATTTGGCCGAAACTTACCGCAATTACGGCTACGAATTGGTTGAAGTGCCAAAAGGCAGCGTGGAAGAACGCGTGAGCTTCATTCTTGGACAGCTGTCAAAAAACTAACGTTAATTTCTGCGGATAAACCGCATCTTTATTCGCGCAGATTGCCGAACTTTGAACAAAAGCCTTATGCCGACGCCTGTTGACATCCTAAAGAAATACTGGCAATTCGATACATTCCGCCAGCCGCAACTGGAGGTCATTCAATCAGTAATGGCAGGTCGCGACACTTTTGCATTGATGCCGACCGGCGGCGGAAAGTCAATCTGTTTCCAGGTTCCGGCGTTGATGTCAGATGGCATCTGCATCGTAGTTTCACCGCTGATCGCACTGATGAAAGACCAGGTTGACAACCTGCAGAAACGCGATATCAAAGCGATTGCGCTTATCGGCGGCATTTCTGAAAACGAAACCAGTGATTTGCTTGACAATTGCCAGTTCGGCAACTATAAATTCCTCTACCTGTCTCCGGAAAGACTGCAATCTGATTGGATCGTCGATCGCCTCAAGGCAATGCCCGTAAACCTGATCGCGATAGACGAAGCCCATTGCGTCTCACAATGGGGACATGATTTCAGGCCGGCTTATCTGAAGATTTCGGCCTTGCGCGAACATTTTCCAAAAGTGCCTTTTCTGGCATTGACCGCCTCGGCAACCAGCCGCGTGCGCGAAGATATCGTTGCGCAACTGAAGCTGAAAGACCCGGCGGTTTTCACGGGGTCATTTGAGCGTAAAAACCTTGCGTATATGGTTTATGACGTGGAGGACAAATTATTCCGGATCGAACAAATCCTGAATAAAAATCCGCAACCGTCAATCGTTTATGTCCGAAACAGGAAATCGTGCGTCGATGTCGCTGCACAGCTCGGCGCGCGCGGATTTTCGGAAACTTTCTATCACGGCGGGCTGTCCGGGGC
>JAEWLD010000083.1 GCA_023393485.1 Bacteroidota bacterium | reverse complement strand
GCTCGGAATCCGGCCTGCAAACAATTTCGGGTTCCGTATCAGACAATTCCGGAATTTTGCCCGGCGCCAACGTCGTTGTGATGGGAACCACGCGCGTCACCCAAACCGATGTTGACGGAAAATACCGGATTGACGCCAAAGAAGGCGAAAAACTCGTTTTTAGTTTCGTCGGCATGAAAGATATTGTAGCAACCGTCGGCGACCAAAAAAGAATTGACGCAAAATTACCTAATGGCGATGCTTTACTCGAATCGGTCGTCGTCAGTGGTTACGGAAAAAGCAAGCTGGCCGCTAACGCCGGTCTCAGCCATTCGGACCTGAATAAAAAAGAAAAATCGCGTGTCGTAAAGTCGCCGGCTTATCATGAGCCGATACCCGAGGAACCCGAATCCGAACCGATCAGCGCCACGATTGAATTCACGACCAACGCGCCAACACTTTATATCATAGATGGAAAACCGGCCACCGAAGAAGAGTTCAAACGCCTCAAAACCGATGAAATCGCAACGATGAGACTTCTTAGCCAGTCTGAAGCGACGGCATTTTACGGCAACAAAGCCGTCAACGGTGCGATGGTTGTCAGTAAAAAGGCCGCGAAAACCGCCGGACTCATGCAGCCCGATGAGGTGAGTTTTGAAAATGCTTTCGAAAGCCCTGTCGCTGCGCCGCTTTCAACATTTAAGCTCAACATCGAAACCGGTTCGTACGCGGAAATCCGCAACTACATCAACAAAGGCCGGAAAGTGCCGAAAGAAGTAGTGAGGATCGAAGAAATGATCAACTATTTCGAGTACCGCTATCCGCAGCCCGAAGGCCAGAATCCGGTCAGTGTCAATACCGAATACGGCAGTTGCCCGTGGAACAGCAAACACAAATTGCTCAAAGTCGGCGTCCAGGGAAAAAACACGTCGATCACGATTGTCAAGGACGCTAAAATCCAGGTCGAGTTCAACCCGACAATCGTCAAGGGCTACCGGCTGATCGGCTATGAAAAACGCCAATTGCGCCCGGAGGATTTCAAAAACAACCAACCGGGCGGTTTCCCGGCCGGGCATACGGTGACCGCGTTATACGAAATTATTCCAAACGGCGTAGAAAGCCAGTATTTCGAAGACCAGAACGACGCTGCATTTACAAAAATCAATACCGGAACAACTTTTAAAGGCGAACTTGCGAATATCAAATTCCGTTACCAAAGAAACGACGACGGCAAAAGCGTCGAAATCGTAAAACCAATTGCCAACAAAGCCGAATTGCTGCAGAACAGTTCAAATGATTTTAGATTTTGCGCCGCAGTTGCCTGGTTCGGCTTGAAGTTAAGGCAGTCGGAATTGATCGGAAACCGTTCATACGCCGAATTGCTCAAGTTGGCCAAAGGCAGCGTAACGGCTGATTCCGAAGGTTCGAGAGGTGAATTTATCCGATTGATTGAAGCCGTGAAATAATGAGAAACCTATTTTTCCTTCTATTGCTGATTTCTGCGGCATCGACTGCCCAGCAAAAGCTTATCGTGCGCTGTGACGGCCGAACTACGGCGGCGCCAAATCCGCTGTATGTGATTGACGGTGTTGTAACCTCGTCGTCTGAATTCAGGAAACTTTCCCCGGAACGGATTTCGTCCATTACCATTTTAAAAGATTCCTCGGCGCTGGCACTTTGCGGGAGTCGCGGAAAAGACGGCGTAATAATCGTTGAAACCAAGCGGCATCCAGCCAAAGACAAACGGTTCCAGACCAAAAAAAACATCCAGAAAGACATACGATAAACCCTCAAATGAGGTCGAGGTTAGTTCAGGAGAAAAAGGCATCAGAATTCGATGCCTTTTTTATTGTCGAAATTACCTTTCTATTTCGCGGAGATTCTCCATTTTCTTGTGCGCAAGAAAACCCGTGATATCTTCGAAATGTTCTTTCACGCGTTTGTTGCCGAACTCAAAAACCTTGGTCGCGAGCCCGTCGAGGAAATCGCGGTCGTGTGAAACCAGGATCAATGTGCCATCAAAATCGCGCAGCGCATCCTTAATGATATCCTTGGTTTTCATGTCGAGATGGTTTGACGGTTCGTCGAGAATCAACAGATTGACCGGTTCGAGCAGCAATTTGACCATCGCCAAACGCGTCTTTTCGCCGCCCGAAAGCACTTTCACTTTCTTTTGGATGTCATCGCCGGAGAACATGAACGCACCCAGAATATTTTTGATCTGTGTCCTGATGTCGCCGACGGCAATCGTGTCAACGGTTTCAAAAACCGTCATATTCTCGTCTAAAAGCGAAGCCTGATTCTGCGCGAAATAGCCGATTTGCGCATTGTGCCCGACCTCGACACTGCCGGAATCAATCCCGATTTCTTTCATGATGGCCTTGATCATCGTCGATTTTCCTTCGCCATTCTTGCCGACGAATGCGACTTTCTGGCCGCGCTCGATTACGATGTTGGCAGCTTTAAAAACGATGTGATCGCCGTATGACTTGGCCAGGTCTTTTACGACAACCGGATATTGGCCCGAACGGACAGATGGCGGAAATTTCAGCCGCAAAGCAGACGTATCGACTTCATCGACCTCAACCAAATCAAGTTTTTCAAGCATTTTCACGCGCGACTGGACTTGAAGTGTTTTTGAATATGTGCCTTTAAAACGCTCGATGAATTCAGTGGTTTCGGCAATCATTTTCTGTTGCTCCTCGTAAGCTTTCTGCTGGTGCGCGCGGCGGTCCTTGCGCAGCTCGAGGTAATGCGA
>JAEWLD010000044.1 GCA_023393485.1 Bacteroidota bacterium | reverse complement strand
GTTTTAGGCTGATGAACGTCGTCAGCAGCAAAACCGGAAAACGCGACATGCGCGATCCCGATATTTCCAGGGTCGAGATCAAGACCAAGATCAAAAACAATATCATGACGATCGATCGGTTCAAATTCAAAGTTGCAGGTTTCCGCCCACGGATTGAAGGAACGACAAGTCTCGATGGCAAGCTGAATTTAAAAATGCGGCTTGGGTTGCCGCCGCTCGGCATTATCGGAATTCCACTGACGATTACCGGAACGCAGGACGATCCAAAAGTCAGGCTCGGCCGCAAAACCGAAGATCTCAAAGAAACCGGGTACGACCCAAGCGCGCCAATGCCACAGGCTGCGCCGGATGCAACCACAGCGCCTGCAGCCAGTACGCCAGCCGTAAGTGCGCCGTCAGAGTAAGATTTCCTTCAGCCCGGCTTCGAGGCTTTTCCAAAGCAGGTTGAAAAACGACCGCTGCTTGTTGCGCTCAACCGAAATTTCGGCGTTGTCTACTTTGTCTTTTGTATCGTCCTTGACAAACAGATTCGCGATTGCGCTCAGGAATTTGCGCTTTTTCTTCGGCTTGTCCTTTTTGTAGATGCTGACTTTCAAATCGTCGTAATTGATTGCAAAATCGCCTTTCGCGCCCTCGTCGTTGCCATTGAAATTGAAATACACTTCGTCGAGACTGCCTTTAAAAGTCGCATTCATATATGGCTTGGTGAACTCAGACAGCCGTTCGGCCGGGAAGTCAAAAAAACGCCCGCGAATGTTGAAACGGTCGGCTTTATCGAGGACATTGAATGTCCAGTCGACGTCGAGCCGTGAAGTTTCCATAAAATTACACAGGATTTTGATTCGGACATCGGGCATTTTGGTCTGCGCAAAGCCGCTTTTAAGCCCGACTGCATAAAGGTTGAATTTGCTGAAAGTGAGCACGCCTGGCTTTTTGCCATATTCGAGCGATTCTTCGTATTGCAGCCTTGAGCGCAACAATTTCAATGTGTCGACTCGCATAGCAAACGGTAAATTCCTGAGCAGTTCGCTGTATAATTTCTTTTTTTTCGGGTCGTCTTTTGGTGCCTTGTTGCGGTAAATGTCCGCGTTGACATTGTCAACAATCACCGACTGGGCGGCGAAACCGAATTGCTCATCGACAAAGCCCCAATTCATTTGGTTGATTGCGATGTTCGCCGTGCTTATGGCATACCAGTCGCGCTCCATGGGAATGCGGTGTATGAAATTTTCGCGGCTGTATTCGGGAACTACTTTCAGTCCTTTTATGTTGAGCCCGTGATTGGTTGTTTCGATTTTTTTCGACACCAGATAATAATATTCGCTGCTTTGGTAAAAAACGCTGTCGCAATCGATCATGTAGGTTTCAAAGCTGAACGGCAGTTTTTGAGACAGGGTTTTGTCTGTAATCGCGATGCCTTCGAGTTTGATATTGACGTTTGACACATCGAGGATGCGTTCGTTTTTTTCGATGCCGGTGATCTTGATGCTGCCGTTATTGAGGAAAACATCGCGAACCGCAATGACTTTGCTGAACGGTTTGACCACTTCGGAGCCGATGCTTTTTGGGTTGTCTATCGCGCGTGCGTTGGCTTTTAAAAGTATGACCTGAGGTTTATCGACGACGAGGCTTCGCGCCTGGATACGGTCGCTGCCTAAAATCTGCCAAATGCTGAAACCGTTGACTTCAATCGATTCGATTTTGGCGTACAAACCGGCTTTTTGTTTTTTTGAATCAAGCGACGACTTTGGGACGACGACGATTTCTTTGGCCCGCATCTGGTGCGCAAGTAAAGAAATATCAATGTCTTTGTAAGTGATTTGGTATGGCGTGTCGTTTTCGCGGTTGATGATTTGCGGCAATTTTCGCGAAATCCACCAATTCAGGCCGACATTCGCCAGAAGCAAAAGTGCAACGAGCGAAACTACAATGATGGCAATCCGTTTGATCCACTTCATAGGCCTTGTTTTCCATTAAAATTAATCAGAAACAAATTGATGCCGAACGTCGTTAAGATTTATTTAGCTGGTTTTCAAATCAAAAAAAAACGCCCTGACCAAAGACCAGGGCGTTTTATGCAAAATATTGTTTTTTTCAAAGTTCTTCAAACTCCTGGGTATCGCCCGGTGCGGCTTTGCGAACGTTGATCACAGCGTTGTCGGCGCCGATCATAAACGCCACGAATTCTATATTCGAAGCATTGGCCACGTTTGCAGGAACCGCAACGCTGAAGGTCCGCGAATAGGTTTCGCCCAATTCGACATCGGCATTGCTCACGGCATCGCCAAGAAGCGATGTCAGGCAGCCGCGCAGCACGTGATTGTGTACGTAATTCGGGATGACGGCCTGTCCGCCGAAATAGGTCGTGTAATTGTGCTGGTCGTAAATCAAGCCGTTTTCAAGCACGTAGACAACCAGTTTGACATCGTTGAAATCCCTGGCGCATTTGGCATTTACGGTCAAGGATATGTTGCCGTTTGACACCGATGCGTCCATCGCCAGTCCCATTTTAGGGTTGTCGCCCTGGGTGAAACCAATGGCTTGGTTGATGTTGTTCGGCTCTGGATAATTCCATTGCGTCATGCGGTTGAGCATGCCTTTCGGATAACCGGGAACATTGATCTGGTCTTCGAGTACTGTCGTATCGTAGTTATACGGATCGTAGGTCGCGTTTTCGGGGCTTGAACTTGCGCGATGGATCGCAACCGGAACATAATTTTCAGTCAAGTTGTGGACGAGTTCAATGGCATGTGCCACGCGCGGGCAGTAACCACACCAGGTTCCGGTGTAGTCTTCAATCAGCAATCGCTTTACGAAATTGATTTCAGAACCGTCGTGGAATGTAATGTTGACCGGATCGGAGATAACAGTAATGTATTTCGCAGTAACGACATGTACGCCGACCTCGGCGCTCGAATAGGCGTTTCCCGAAATCGGTGCGCCGTCAACAAAAAATTCCGAATCCGGCGTAAGGTCTTCGCCGTTGTTGCTGGTCACGGTAAAGGTCATGGTTTCGCCGGTAAGCTTGGTTGAGCTGTCAACGGTCAGAACGATGTTTTCGGTCGATTGCAAAACATCGTAATCTGAATGGCATGAAACCGCAAACGCCGCAAGAGCCGCGAAAAGTAACGTCCGGATTTTATTTAATCGCAAAGCCGACATTTTATTGCTTGACGATTTTGATTTGTGCTGATTGGCTTTGTTCATTCGTAAAGCGCGCTACATACATTCCAGATTGCGCAGTAGCGAAATCGACTTCTTGCATACCGGCCTGAAGTTTGCGGCTGACGACTGTTTTTCCTGCCATGTCAATGATGTTAAGCGTGCCGTTTTGAGTGGTTTTAACCAGGATGTTTTGGGTGACCAGTGTATTGATTTTGGCCAGGCCGACTGCTTCCGGAGTCAAATCGGAAACGCCGAGTGTTGGGCTGTACCGATAAGTGAAAGTC
>JAEWLD010000037.1 GCA_023393485.1 Bacteroidota bacterium | reverse complement strand
CGTGCACGCACGACCGTACCTTTGAAAATATTATACGACGGAAGATAAAACGGATCGTTGTCAAACGTCGTTGAAATCATTGAAATATCATTCGGCTGAGAAGTCCGGTTGACGATATTGATTGGCGCGCTATAAGGCAAAGTCTGAAAATTCTTGGTCAAAAGCGGCCCGTTTGTATCGCCCGGCTCAAAAATGTATTGGTTGCGATACTGATAGGTTGTCCCGGCCAAATTGGTCGATACCGGTTCTGAGCCATCAACGGTGTAAATAATTGACGCGCCAGGCACATCAGTAGACAAGGTCAGTGCAAAATTCGCCGTAGTGAAACCGCCAGGCGTTGAAAATGTAGGCGCAGGCAAAATTTCATTATAGCCGACCGCGCCGTTGGCGGCCGCCGGAGTGACATCCTGAATATACATGAAGTTGCCGGTCCCGTTCGGGATTCGGCCCCAAGAAATATTTTCGGGCAAGGCAGTCCCCGGCGCGGTATCGAGTGTATTGCCGACAGCGTTGGTCAGGGTAATATCTTCGCCCGAAGAGCTGATTTTCCAGTTGGTGTGCAATGGCTGTCCAACCGTAGTGCGGTTTTTATCTGAACACCAAACCAGCAAGTAGCTTCCAGGCGCCATCGTGACGGCAGGAAATGTCCATTTGTACGGAAGTGTGGCGTCATCGGTAAGGCCAAAACCATTGAGATTTACAGCCGATCCGCCCATGTTATACAATTCTACCCAATCACTGGCGTCACCGTCCTCGTCTTCATTGACGATGACATTTGATGACATGACTTCGTTAATCACAACTTGGGCATTTACGGTCGAGCCCAAAAAAAGGCTGAACACAGCAAAAAATAAGTAAGTAATTTTGTTCATGTTGCGTAAGGTTAATGGATTGATTTTAAGCAGCGCCAAATGTATATAATTGATTTTGAAGTCTGTTTTTTTTTCGATGTAACGCCGAATAGTGTCTTTGAAATACACAAATTAACATTGCCCGAGCCAAAAAAGATGGGCATTTGTTTGCCGGTCAAATGATGCGGCCAGCTCAAAACAACGGCAAAAAACGGTGTCATGTCGCGTTTAACAAATGACATTTCCGCAGAACTAAAAAAGCGATATATTTACGCCGCTAAAAAACCCGTACGGGAATTTAAGAAGTGCTAATGAAAATACTGGTAACCGGCGGCGCCGGATTTGTAGGTTCGACGCTTTGTATTCAGCTCAAAGCCAAATATCCGTCATATGAAATTGTCGCGTTTGACAACCTTAAGCGACGCGGTTCAGAACTCAATCTCAACGATTTCAGGCAATCAGGAATCGAATTTGTCCACGGTGACATCCGCAATGCCGAAGATTTGGCGGCGGTTGGCGCGTTTGATGTTTTGGTTGAAGCTTCGGCCGAGCCATCGGTCATGGCCGGATTGGATTCCGATCCGACGTATGTAATCAACAACAACCTTTACGGTTCGATCAACTGTTTCAACGCCTGTCTTAAAAACAAGGCTAAACTGCTGTTTCTTTCCACCAGCCGCGTTTATCCGATCGAGGCAATTGAAAAAGCCGAGTTCATTGAAGAACCGACGCGCTTTTCGTTTACAAACCAGAAATTCGAGGGCATTTCGCCAGCGGGAATTTCAGAAAAACTTTCGCTTGACGGCGCACGCTCGTTTTACGGCACAACAAAACTGTCATCTGAATTGTTCATTCAGGAATACGCCGCGTTTTATGGGCTCAAAGCGGCCATCACCAGATTCGGCGTGATTGCCGGCCCGCGCCAAATGGGTAAAACCGATCAAGGCGTCGTCACGCTTTGGATGGCGAAACACTATTGGAACCAATCGTTGAAATATATAGGCTACGGCGGAACCGGCAAACAAGTCCGCGACATTTTGCACGTTGCCGACGTCGTTGACCTGATCGACCTGCAAATCCACGAAATCGAAAAATTCGAAGGCCGGATTTTCAATGCCGGCGGCGGAATTGAAAACAGCGCATCGTTACAGGAAATGACCGCGATTTGCGAAAAGATTACAGGCAACAAGATTCAAATCGGGTCGGAAATCCAAAACCGTCCGGCGGATTTGCGGATTTTCATTACCGACAATACGCTGATTGAAAAAGAAACCGGCTGGCGACCGACTAAATCGGTTGAACAGGTTTTTAAAGATATTTACGATTGGATTCGCGGAAATGAAGCGCAGCTTGAAAAGATCCTGAAGTAAGCCAAAACCAATACATGACCGTAAACCAAATTAAATCATTCTTCACCAACCCGGTAAATCTCATCGGATTGGTGTTTGCGCTTTTAGGCAGCTGGATGCTTTTTCCAGACTATTTCGTAGCGCAGATTCTTCCTGTTCCGGCAGGCACCGAATCTTGGCGTACATTGGACGCTTCGTGGATGCTTGCGCTCAATTATGCGCACATCGATCAGCTTGAATGGGGTAATGATTTTGCGTTTACGTATGGTCCGCTCGGATATTTCTGTACCAGGATTGGTTGGGGACAAAGCCGTTGGCCGTTGTTTCTCTATGATATTTTTGTGGCACTGAACTACGCGGCGATTTTCTTTTTGTCGTTTAAACAGAGTAAGAATAAAATATTTTCGGCGCTGGCAATAGTGTCGGTTATTCTGTTTTTTCCCGCCATTGTTGTCTCGGCGAAATCACTTGCGCTCATGGCTTTTTTGATTTTCTGGATCAGGATGAGCCTTGATAATCCGCGTCCGGTGTATTATGCGTTTCAGGTCGGTTTGGTGACGTCGTTGTTTTTCATCAAGTTCAATACGGGGTTGATTGTGTTTGTATTTTATGCCTTTGGGCTTGCCTACAGCGCAATCAAAGGAAAAATCAAACCGCTGCACCTGGCGATTTACCTCGCGATACCATTGTTTTTGATTTTGTTTTTGGCAGCGCTGCTGAATGTGGCTTTGGTGCCTTACGTCAAATCGGGTCTTGAAATGGTCAAGGGTTACAACGATTTGATGTACCTCGAAAACCAGATCGACGGCAGCGTTTCCTATATGTGGTATACTTATCTTTTGATCGGCGTGCTTTTGTTTTTCAATATCCGGAAAGAAGCCAAAAAAGATTACCTCAAAGGATTGCTGGTTGTTTTTATCATGGCCGTATCGCTTTACGTGATTTACAAACAGGCGACCGTCCGCGCCGACGTCAATCACCTTTACGAGTTTTTTCTGGTGATGCCGCTGATGATTTTGTGCAGCGTCGATTTGCACCGGCATTTGCAAAACATGTTAGCTAAAGTAATATTTGTCACGGCGTTGGCTTTACCGATTTTCTTCTTGTTCATAAAACAGGACAATCCGGTCAACATCGCACAAAAATTCAAAAAGGATAATTACTTCACCATTTTCAGCTTGTTCAATCCTACAACGGGAATGGATTTTTTTGGCGCAGGCATACAATTGCCGGCTTCGGTCAAAGCTAAAATCGGGAATGCAACCGTCGATTCCTACCCTTGGAATATCCAAATGCTTTTTGAAAACAAGCTCAACTACGCGCCGCGCCCGGTGTGCCAATCGTATACTGCTTATACGCCGTATCTCGAAAATCTCAACTTTGAACATTACAATGACGTCAAAACCGCGCCCGATTTCATGATTTATCAGTTCGAAGCCATTGACAACCGATACGCGATATTCGATGAAGCTAAATTGAATCTCGCCCTTTCAAAAAATTATGAAATCGCTGAAATTTTCGATCTCGATGGCAGGCCTACCGCACTGTTTCAAAAGAAAAAGAATTTTGTGCCGATCACGTTGAAAAAGACTAACGAATATGCGATGGCTTTCGGGTCGCCAATTGTGCCAAAAAAAGGCGCTTATTATGAAATCGGTGTTTATCACACTTTGACAGGAAAATTTGATTCGGCAATTAATCACGCGCCGGAATTGAACCTTATAATTCAACCGAAAGTCGGCGACAGAAGAAACTATAAAATAGGTGCGATGCTTTTGCAATCGGGAATTTTCTCAAATGTTTTCATCCAAAACGCCAATGATTTAAAATACCTTTGCGGCGCCGATGGCGGAAATGAAATCAAATTCCTGAAAATCGAAGCCAAGCATCCGCACGCCTTCAAAGATAAAATCAGGATTACCGAATATACCACGGAATGACATCATTCCATAAATAGATAAAAGAGTAAACATGAATATTTGCATCATCACAGGATCGTCAGGATTGATCGGAAGCGAATCGGTAGCGTTTTTTGCCGATAAGTTTGACAAAATCGTCGGGATTGACAACAATTTGCGCCAGGCATTTTTTGGCGCTGACGCCTCGACCGAATGGAACACCAAAAAACTGGTTGACACGATCCCGAATTTCGAGCACCACGCAGCAGACATCCGCGATGAAGCGGCTATCGATAAAATCTTCGCGCAATACGGAGACGACATCAAACTGATCGTACACACGGCCGCGCAACCGAGCCACGATTGGGCTGCATCGGCGCCGTTCACGGATTTCACGGTCAACGCCAACGGTACGCTGAACCTTTTGGAAGCCACGCGCAAACATTGCGAAAAGGCGGTTTTCATTTTTACTTCGACCAACAAAGTCTACGGCGATACCCCGAATTACTTGCCGCTGGTTGAGCTCGAAACCCGTTGGGAAATCGATGAATCGCATCCGTATTTCAAGGAAGGCATCGATGAAAAGATGAGCATCGACCAGACCAAACACTCGCTTTTTGGCGCGTCGAAAGTCGCAGCCGACGTCTTGGTTCAGGAATACGGCCGTTATTTCGGGATGAATACAGGCATTTTCCGCGGCGGCTGTCTGACCGGCCCGAACCATTCGGGAACCAAGCTGCACGGCTTTTTGTCGTATCTGATGAAATGTGCGATCACCGGTGACAAATACACGGTTTTCGGCTATCACGGGAAACAGGTCCGCGACAACATCCACAGCTGGGATTTGGTCAATATGTTCTGGCATTTCTACCAAAACCCGCGTCAGGGCGAAGTCTACAACGCCGGCGGCGGACGTTTTTCAAATTGCTCGATGGCAGAAGCGATCGCGATGTGCCAGGAAATCACTGGCAAGCCGATGAACTACGAATACACCGAAGCCAACCGCATCGGCGATCATATCTGGTGGATTTCTGACGTGTCGAAATTCAAATCGCACTATCCGGCCTGGACGTGGAAATACAACATCAATGACATCCTGACGCAAATCCACGCGGCAACCATCGAAAAACAATAATGAAGTTAAGCATTGTCATTCCGGCCTATAACGAGGAAGAATCGATTGTTGAAACCATTGACCAGATTGAAGAAGCGTTTTCAAAGGTCAATATCGACCATGAGATTTTTATCGTCAACGACAATTCAAAAGACGGCACGCTTGCGGTTCTCGAGCAGCTTG
>JAEWLD010000318.1 GCA_023393485.1 Bacteroidota bacterium | reverse complement strand
CATCAAAACGCCAAAAACCAAATCTTCCTGCTTGCCCGTCTGCAATTTCGGAAGGCCGAAAATAAAAATACAGAAATAAGCCGCTGCGAGTGCGAGCGAAATCCAAACGTAACCGAGAATTCTCTTTAACTGATCCATCATTCGTGTAATGTATTGTTTTTTCTGTCAATGTATATCATACCGACCACAAAGCTGACAGCCGCGATGATGATCGGATACCAAAGCCCTTCAAGGTAAAACTGCGCATGGCCGTTATCTTTGGCGTTTGTGGCCAGATAAGTGGATATCGCCGGCAGCAAGCCGCCAAAAATCCCGTTCCCGACGTGATACGGCAAAGACATCGAAGTGTACCTGATTTTTACCGGAAACATCTCTACAAGAAATGCCGCGATCGGGCCATAGACCATTGTGACGAAAATGACCTGGATCCAAACCAGAAAGATCAATGTCCATTTGGTTTTGGACGGAACCCTAACGGTCACTTTGACTTCGGGTTTGCCCGGCGAGCTATCGAGCCGGACAGTTGTGACTTCCCTGGCGGTCGTTCCATCGGTGAATTCTTTGTCTACCGTGAAAATCGTCGTTTTCAAATCGGGATTTGTGTCGCGTTTTCCGGAAATTTCGGTTTGGCCAATCACCGCTTGTTTTTGCGTGAGGTCTGTCGTCGAATACATTATCTGGTAAATCGGCCGATAACTGATAATCGCAAGGAATAATCCGGCCATCATCACCGGTTTCCGCCCTATTTTGTCGGAAAGCCAACCAAAAAAGATAAAAAATGGCGTTCCCAATAACAGCGCAATGCCGAGCAGCTCATCAACCTGTGTAGCATCTACATTCATGACGGTTTTGAGAAAACTCATCGCGTAGAACTGCCCGGTATACCAAACCACGCCCTGGCCCATCGTGGCGCCGAAAAGCGCAAGCAGGACGAATTTCAGGTTGTATTTGTGGCCGAAACTTTCCTTTAACGGATTGATCGCGGTTTTTCCCTCGGATTTCGCTCTGGCAAATGCAGGCGATTCGTCCATTTTTCTGCGGATAAGGTACGAAACCACGACCATTACGATCGAAACCCAAAACGGGACACGCCAACCCCACCGGTCAAAGGCATCGGCAGAAAGTGTGCTTTTAGTGAGTAAAATCACCATTAGCGAGACAAATAATCCGGCTGTGGCAGTGGTCTGGATCCATGACGTCCAATAACCGCGCTGGCTTTTAGGCGCATGTTCCGCCACGTAAGTTGCCGCACCGCCATATTCGCCGCCGAGTGCAAGTCCTTGCAATAAACGCAAAATGAGCACTAAAACCGGTGCAAAATAACCGATGGTTTCATAGCCGGGAACACATCCGATCAAAAACGTCGCGCCGCCCATCAGCAGTAAGGTCGCCATAAATGTGTATTTGCGCCCGATCAGATCGCCGAGCCGACCGAAGAACAGTGCGCCAAACGGCCTGACTACAAAACCGGCCGCGAAAGTCGCAAGCGTAGAGAGGAACGCCGCAGTCGGATTGTCTGCCGGGAAAAACTTTGTCGCAATGACTACCGACAAACTTCCGAAAATATAGAAGTCATACCATTCGATCAGCGTGCCCATTGACGAGGCCGAAATGACCTTCCAGATGCCTTTTGTGGATTGCGACATAACTTAGATTTTTAGGTAAAAAAATGGCAATCGGAAATCGCTGGCAATTATTTTCGTTGAAATTCACGAAATATTGATGTAATGCGAGCCGATTGTCGTTCATCGATAAAACCGCCCGACGTAATTTGTTTCTTTTCCACACAAAAAATCCTTTAATTTGTGAAAACAACACTTTATGCAATTCAACCCTGCCGAAATGGACCAGGCAGCAATTTACAAACTGCTTTCAGGCTCGGTGATTCCACGGCCGATAGGCTGGATTTCGTCAATCAGTGCAAGCGGTTTGGTCAACCTTGCCCCGTTTTCGTTTTTCAATGCGATCGGCGACGATCCGCCCCACGTGATGTTTTCGACCGTCCGTGCGAATGACCGCAATAAAGACACACTTAACAACGTGCTAGAAACCAGACAATTTGTTGTCAACATGGTGACCGAGGAAACAGTGGCGCGGATGAACGAAACTGCCAATGTTGTTGCGCATGACGTAAACGAGTTTGAACTTGCCGGATTGACCGAGATTCCGTCAATACTAGTAAAACCGCCGCGGGTCAAGGAAAGCCCTGTCCAGTTTGAATGCGAACTCGTTCATCACTATGCACTCGAAAATGCCAAGTTCGGCGGCGCTGTTTTGATGGTCGGCAAAATCGTGATGTTTCATTTTGACCAGTCGGTTTTGCTTGACAATTATAAGATCAATATGGAAAACTACCGGCCGGTTGCGCGTTTGGCAGGCTCGAACTACGCGAAACTCGGTGAAGTGTTTTCAGTTAAAAGAAATATTCAATAATGGCAACCGCAGCGACGATCTGTTTTTGTGGAAACCCCAAAGGTTTTCAAAACCTTTGGGGTTTAACAATCCGCTCGCTATCCTTGTTGCAGTTTTACTAAAATGAAAATATCAGTCATAGGCGGCGGCCCCGGCGGCCTCTACTTTTCAATCCTCACAAAAAAAGCAATCCCCGATTGCCAGATAGACGTTTACGAAAGAAACAAAGCGGATGACGCTTTCGGCTTTGGCGTCGTGTTTTCAGATGAAACCTTAAGCGAATTCCTCACGCGCGATCCCGAGTCTTATGAGCTCATCCGGAGCCGTTTTGCCTACTGGGATGATCTCGACGTGGTCCGCAATGGTGAAACCGTCCGCATCACCGGCAACGGCTTTTGCGGCTGTTCGCGCAAGACTTTGCTTCAATTGCTGCAACAGCGCTGCCGCGAAGAAGGCGTCAACCTTCACTTTGAGGCAAACATCGATGATCTCTCCCAATTTGCAGATTCCAATGTCATTGTCGCCTGCGACGGCATCAACAGTTTTATCCGCGAGCAGCACCAGGAGGAATTCGGCACCAAGGTCGAAATGCAGCGCAATAAATTCGTATGGCTCGGCTCAACGCGCCCGCTCGATGCTTTTGCCTATTTCTTCCGCACAACGCCGTACGGCACGTTCGTCGCGCATA
>JAEWLD010000303.1 GCA_023393485.1 Bacteroidota bacterium | reverse complement strand
GTCGAACGTCAAACGTCGAACGTCGAACGATTGTTTCGCGTAACCTTCGATTTTTTACTTTTCCTATGTCGCCGATGTCCAACGATTGTATTTGTGGACGTTAGTTATGCGTTCGACGTTCGACGTTTGTCGTTGGACGTTCCTCGTTCCTCGTTCGACGTTCGACGTTCGACGTTTGTCGACCATCAAAAACTTCCAACGAATCATCAAATAAAATTGGTTAGCATTTTCCTTAATTATATATTTGCACGTTTCAAAAAAAATGTGATATTGCGGCGCGGAATGTCCTGAAATCCCTAAAAAAGGCTAACCGCTTCATTGAAAGTATTTTAAACACAGAACAAAACAGAGATTAATTAATTTTTTATCATAATGCAGAATAGAGGACTCGTTAAATTTTTTGCAATCTTGTTTGCGCTGGTAAGCATTTACCAATTGATTTTCACCTTCGTGGCGCACAATATAGAGAGCGATGCCAAGGCTTACGCCAAAGGTGATTCGGAAAAAGAGGTAAAATATCTTGATTCGATCAAGAAAGTCGAAGTGCTGAACCTCGGTTTTTCCAGTTTCACTTACGAAGAAGTAAGCAACAAAAAAATCAATAAAGGACTTGACCTCGAGGGCGGCATCAACGTACAGCTCCAGATTTCCGTAAAAGACATCCTTAAAGGGCTTGCCAACAATACGACCAATGCCGTATTCAATCAGGCGTTGGAAAATGCAACCAAGAACAAGGAAGGTAATGAAGATTACCTCGACGCGTTCTACCGCGAATTTGACAAAGTTTCAAACGGAACCAAACTGGCTTCACCTGAAATTTTCGCGAACCGCATCATGGGCGACGAGGTCAACATCAACATGACCGACGCGCAAGTGAAAAAAGTCATTGAGCGCAAAGTAGACGAATCAATTACCTCTGCGTTTGAAGTATTGAACAAGCGTATCGACAAATTCGGAGTTGTCCAGCCGAACATCCAGCGTTTGGGCCAGTCAGGCCGTATCCTTGTGGAATTGCCGGGCGCGAAAGACGTCGACCGTATCAAGAAACTTCTGCAAAGTACCGCGCAGCTCGAATTCTGGGAAACTTTCAAAGCCGAAGAATTGGGCAACTTCCTGTTGGCTGCCAACGAAACCCTGAAGAACTCAACCGCACCTGAGGTTGCGACAACCGCGGTAGACACAACTAAAAAGGAGACCAGCAAATCTGAGGAAATCTCAAAATTGCTCGGTGCCGAAAAATCAAAGGATTCTGCCGCTGCCGCAAAAACAGGCCGCGGACCATTACTCGACAAAATCATTTCTGGCGGCGGCGGACCGGTTCTGGCTATAGTTTCGCCAAGAGATACCGCTGCCATCAACGGCTATTTGAAAAGAACCGACATCCGCGCCCTTCTTCCGGCTGATATGCGTTACGCCAAATTCGTTTGGGGCAAACCGACCATCGGCAAAGACGATAAAGGAAAAGACGTTGAGTCTACCGAACTATATGCGTTGAAAGGAAACCGCAGCGGACAGGCTGCACTCAGTGGCGGTGTTGTGACAGATGCGCGCGATTCATTCGACCAATTGGGCAAGCCATCGGTAACCATGCAGATGAACAGCCAGGGTGCGCGTGCATGGGAAGAACTGACAGGAAAAGCATATACTACAAAAGGCTATATCGCGATTGTTCTCGATAACATCGTTTACTCTGCGCCGGGCGTATCATCAGGCCCGATTTCAGGCGGACGTTCAGAAATCTCAGGAGCGTTCAACGTGACTGAAACCAAAGACTT
Source organism: Bacteroidota bacterium (assembly GCA_023393485.1). Taxonomy (GTDB): domain Bacteria; phylum Bacteroidota; class Bacteroidia; order Flavobacteriales; family Flavobacteriaceae; genus Flavobacterium. Next base: position 2,573 of record JAEWLD010000303.1, on the reverse strand, counting down.
GGCAAACGTATTGCGCGCCGGTAAATTGCCAGCCGCTGCAGAAATTGTACAGTCTGAAGTTGTTGGCCCGTCACTGGGTCAGGAAGCGATTGACAATGGCACGACATCGGCAATCATCGGTCTTTTGATCGTCGCCATGTGGATGCTCGTTTATTACGGCAAAGCCGGCTGGTATGCAAACCTTGCGCTTTTGGTAAACCTTTTATTCCTCTTCGGTATTCTGGCAAGCTTGGGCGCCGTATTGACCTTGCCTGGTATTGCCGGTATCGTACTCACGATGGGAACGGCGGTCGATGCGAACATCATTATCTACGAACGGGCGAAGGAAGAGCTTCGCGCCGGAAAATCGCAGGAAGAAGCCATCAAAGCGTCATTCGGTTGGAAAGGCGCAATGCGCTCGATCATCGATGCGAACGTGACACACGTCTTGACCGGTGCGGTTCTCTTGATTTTCGGTACAGGCCCGATCCAAGGTTTTGCGACGACATTGCTTATCGGTATCGCGACTTCATTGTTCACATCGATCTTCATCACGCGCATGTTGCTCGATAACGGTTTGGCAAAAGGCCAGCAGCTCAAATTCACGACGAACTTCTCAAAGAACTTCTTTACCAATTTCCATTTCGACTTTTTGCGAATCAAAAAATGGAGCTACATTTTCTCGGGAATCGTTTGTGTGGTTTGCGTCGTATCGCTTTACACGCACGGGCTTAACTACGGTGTGGATTTCAAGGGCGGACGTACATTCCAGGTGCGTTTTGAAAGGCCAGTAGTGGCTGAGGACATCCGTGACGAGTTGATGCCTGTATTGGGTGGAAGCGCCGAAGCGAAAGTATTCGGTTCAAATGACCAGCTCAAAATCACCACAAAATATAAAGTGGAAGAGCACGACATCAAGGCAGATGAAGAAGTCAACCGCGTGCTTTATGAAACCTTGAAAAAACACTACGGCGCCGGAATGACTTACGAAAAATTCGTCAACAGTTACGACGGCAAAAAACTCGGTATTTTGCAGGCTTCCAAAGTTGGGCCGACCGTTGCAAGCGACATTCAGACAAACTCGTACTACGCCGTATTGGGCGCGATGCTGATCGTTTGCCTTTACCTGATGGTTTCGTTCCGCAAATGGCAATATTCGCTTGGTGCGATTGCGGCGATTGCGCACGACGTCATCTTCGTATTGGGTGCGTATTCATTGCTTTGGAAATACATGCCGTTCGGTATGGAAATCGACCAGCACTTCATTGCCGCGATCCTGACCGTTATCGGTTACTCGATGAACGATACGGTTATTGTATTCGACAGGGTTCGCGAATACCTCGGCGGCCGCACTAAAGGCAGTTTCAATGACATCGTAAACCAATCGATCAACTCGACGATGTCGCGTACAATCAACACTTCGTTGACCATGATTTTAGTATTGGCGATCATGTTCGTCTTTGGCGGCGAATCAATCCGCGGATTCATCTTTGCAATGTTGATCGGTATTGTCGTCGGAACCTATTCTTCGCTCTTTATCGCGACGCCGGTATTGTGCGATACGATTCCCGATTCTGAGCACAAACGCATCGAAGAAGAGCACAACAGGGCGGCTTAATTCGTTACACTATATAAAAATACCCCGGAGAGATTCGGGGTATTTTTTTTTGACTTAGTTTCCAAGTACTACATTGCGGTGCATGCTTCCCCAATCGTGCAGGGCTGCGATGACCTTTTTGAGCGACCTTCCGTGCGGCGTGATCGAATAGACAACCATCGGCGGAAAAGTGTCGTGAACCGTCCGCGTAACCAATTTATGCATTTCGAGGTCTTTGAGTTCTTTTGACAAGACTTTATCAGTAATGCCTGGCACTTCGCGCGCGATTTCCTTAAACCGCCGGTCGCCAAAGGTCAATGCGATGATCACCGGAAGCTTCCATCGGCCGTTGAGTACTTCGAGCGCGTCCTTGACCGGAAGCATTCTTCCGAGACAAGCCGACTGTGATATTTCTACAGGTTGTGTTTCTTGAAGCATAGTGTTTTCTTTTGCTATCCTGTTGGAAAGTGCTTACCAAAAGTATAGTGCTTTCTAATGGAAAGCAAAGGTAACTAATTTTGCCGAAGAAATCATAAATCTTTTACCATGAAAAAAATACTGCATGTCACTGCCAGCATCAATGGGGAATCATCTCAAAGCACACGGCTGTCACTGGCGATTATAGACAAAATAAAAGATGCGCACCCAACAAACATTGTCAACTCAATTGATTTGTCACAGGAATCGTTTCCGCATCTCACGGGCATTCAGGCCGGTTCGTATTTCACACCCGAGGATTTGCGGACGAACGTCCAAATTGACGCCATCGCAGCTTCAGATAAAGCCGTTGCCGATTTGCTCGAGGCCGATATCATCGTCATTGGCGTGCCGCTGTACAACTTCGGCGTGCCGTCAAGCCTGAAATCTTGGATTGACCATATTGTCAGGGTAGGCAAAACGTTCCAATACGTCGACGGTGTCCCGACCGGACTGGTACAGGGTAAAAAAGTCTATCTGGCGATCACTTCGGGAAGCATTTTTTCTGAAGGTCCGATGC
>JAEWLD010000225.1 GCA_023393485.1 Bacteroidota bacterium | reverse complement strand
TCAAAATGCTGGTCAGTCCGCCCAACACCACGACGCCGACCAAAAATATCGGAATCAATGCCCAATGTTTGGTAAACGCATACCAAAGCAAAAAACCGATGCCGACCAGCGAAGAGAACAGAATATTGATGAACGACGAGATGAACTTTTCAGTATCGGCGCGGACTTTTTGCAAAATCGACAGGATTTCGCCGCTGCTCTGCGTTTCAAATTCCTGGTATGGCAGCCGCAAGGTTTGGCGCAGTCCGTCGTTGAAAATCTGCATGCCGAATTTCTGGACGACCATTCTGAGATAATAATCCTTGAACGAGAGCAAAAGCCGTGAACCGAGCGCAATTCCTACTGCCAGCGCCAGTAACCGATAGGTATCGCTGAGTTGGCCGCTGCGGTCAATTTCATTCGCGCCTAGAGTGTACTTGTCAATGATCTTTCCGAAAATGATCGGGTCATACAATGCTAAAATCTGCGCCAGCCCGGCCAGCACAAGCGCAAGGAAAACCCATTTTGAATAGGGGCGGAGGTATTTGGTGAGGAGATGCACGTTTGTTTGGGAACTAAGAATTAAAAATTGACAATTGATAATTGACAATTGATAATTGACAATTGACAATTGGGTTGGTTGTAGTTTTTGGCTTTCGACTTGTCTTTATGACTTTACGACGTTCGACGTTTGACGTTTGACGTTTGACGTTTGATGTTTGACGTTCGACGTTCGACGTTTGACGTTTGATGTTTGATGTTTGATGTTCGACGTTTGACGTTTGACGTTCGACGTTCAACGTTCGACGTTCGACGTTCGACGTTCGACCTTTAATTTAAACATACTTTCCGACTCATCCAAACCCAAAACCGAATTTTCCTATATTTACGCGCAACCAAAGCACTATGGTATTAAGCTGGAACGAAATCAAAGACCGCGCGATGCGGTTTTCAAAAGACTGGGAAAACGCCCATAACGAAAAGGCCGACGCGCAGTCATTTCTCATAGAATTTTTCAACGTTTTCGGGATAGACCGCAAGCGCGTCGCGTCTTTTGAGCACAATGTCAAGAAGCTCGACGAGGGCGACGGCTATATCGACCTTTTGTGGAAACAGAACATTCTGGTCGAAATGAAAAGCCGTGGCAAAAACCTCGACAAAGCGTTTCAGTAGGCCAAAGATTATCTGCATGGGCTCAAACAGCACGAGCTTCCGAAGTTCATCCTGGTTTGCGATTTCGAGAATTTCCGGCTGCATGACCTTGTCGACAATCACGTCACGTCGTTCAAACTTTCGGAACTCGTCCAGAACGTATCGGCGTTTAGTTACCTGATCGGTTATCAGAAAAAAATCTACAAGGAACAGGATCCGGCCAACATCAAGGCCGCCGAGCTGATGGGCAGACTCCACGACCGGCTCAAGGAAATCGGCTATGACGGGCATGCGCTCGAAGTCTATCTCGTCCGCATTTTATTTTGTTTGTTCGCCGAAGACACCACGATTTTCAACAAGCAGCAGTTCCAGGATTACATCGAACAGCGCACATCCGAAGACGGCGCCGATCTCGCGCCGCGGCTTCAGCAACTGTTCGAAGTCCTGAACACGCCAACCGAAAAGCGCTTCAAAAACCTCGACGAGCAGCTGGCCGATTTCCCATACGTGAACGGCAAGCTGTTCGAAGAACCGCTGCGCGTGGCGAGTTTCGATGCCAAGATGCGCCAGTCGCTGCTCGATTGCTGTTACATTGACTGGAGCAAGATTTCGCCAGCAATCTTCGGGTCGATGTTCCAAAGCGTGATGAACCCGGTCGAGCGCCGCAACCTCGGTGCGCATTACACCAGCGAGACCAACATCCTCAAGCTCATCAAGCCGCTTTTCCTGGACGATTTGTGGAAAGAATTCGAATCGGTCAAAACCAACAAAAACAAGCTTGCCGAATTCCATCAGAAAATCAGCAGGCTCAAATTTCTCGATCCGGCGTGCGGCTGCGGGAATTTCCTCGTGATTACCTACCGCGAACTGCGTCTGCTGGAACTCGAGATTTTGCGCGCGAGCTACAAATCGGGTCAGGGCGTGCTGGACATCCGCGAGATCATCTGGCTCGATGTAGACATGATGTACGGCATCGAATACGAAGAATTCCCGGCGCGGATTGCCGAGGTCGCGATGTGGCTCATCGACCACCAGATGAACATGCGCATCTCTAACGAATTCGGGCAGTACTTTGCGCGTTTGCCATTAAAAAAGGCGGCAACGATTGTGCATGGCGATGCGCTCGAAACCGATTGGGAAGATGTGATTTCAAAGGATAAGCTTTCTTACATATTAGGAAATCCGCCGTTTATCGGTTCCAAAATCATGTCTCAGTCACAGCGCGACGCCATTGTCAAACAATTTGACGGCGCAAAAGGCAGCGGTGTTCTGGATTATGTTACAGGTTGGTACATCAAAGCAGCAAAATACATCCACGGAACTAAAATCAGGGCTGCGTTTGTTTCGACGAATTCAATTGTGCAAGGCGAGCAAACTGCGATACTTTGGAAACCGATGATGGAAAAGTACGCCGTCAAAATTCATTTTGCGCATCGTACATTTAAATGGAGCAACGAGGCCAAAGGCAATGCCGCGGTTTATTGCGTTATTGTTGGATTTGCGAATTTCGATATCGAAGACAAGCGGCTTTTTGACTATGAAAATATTTCGGGCGATGCGCATGAAGTCAAGGCGAAAAACATCAATGCCTATTTGGTCGATGCTAAGGATGTTTTGATAAATAAAAGGAAAACGCCACTTTGCGATGTGCCGACAATATCTTTTGGAAGTATGCCAAATGACGGAGGTTTTTTGATTCTAAGTGACGAGGAGAGAAATGAGTATTTGACCAAAGATAAAACCCTTTCGATGTTTATACGTCCTTTGATCAGTGGTTATGAATTTTTAAATAATGAAAAAAAATGGTGTATTTGGATTGAAAATTTTAATCCAAGCGACTTAGCAAAGAGTAAAGAGCTTAGCCGTCGACTCCAATCCGTCCAGCAACTTCGCGGCAATAGTTCTCGGGAAGCCACTCGGAAACTTGCACGATATCCATATCTATTTGGCGAGGTAAGACAGCCAAAAAGTGATTACATTTTTATTCCGCTCACATCGTCTGAAAATAGACAAATTATTCCAATGAGCCTTTTCACTATGAAAAATATTGCTAACAATACGGGAAGTATAATTGGCAATGCAACATTGTATCATTTGGGGGTTTTGCAATCTTCAATGCACATGAAATGGGTTAAAAATGTATGCGGGAGATTAAAAAGTGATTATCGATATTCAAATGAAATCGTCTACAACAATTTCCCATGGCCAAACCCAACCAAAAAGCAAATCGAGACCATTGAAGCCGCGGCGCAAAACGTGTTGGACGTGCGTGCGCAATTTCCGGGGAGTTCGCTCGCCGATCTGTATCATCCGCTCACGATGCCGCCGGCGCTGGTCAAGGCGCACAACGCGCTCGACAAAGCCGTAGACGAAGCGTATCGCAAAGCCGCGTTTAAGAGCGAGGCGGAGAGGATGGTGTTTTTGTTTGAACGGTATGAGGAGTTAATTGATAATTGACAATTGACAATTTTGGTCTGGCGCGCCGAGGCCTTAGACTGGCAGGAGAAAATATTTGCGGCTTTCAGAATAAATCATCATTTTTACCACACGTCGCGATGGACCCGGGAAGGCCTAAACAGCCTGAACCGGTATCCTGCCGCGCAATTACAGCCTTCGGGATCTTTTTTTTGCCATGCGGTAAAACCGTAACCGCGAATCATCCCGGCGCAATAGTTTTGCCTTATGAAAAGGCAACACAATTACTACATTTATATCATCACCAATAAAAACCGCACGGTGTTTTACACCGGGGTCACGAACAATCTGCATAGGCGACTGTCGGAACACAAAGAAAATGCTGGCCACCAGTCTCGCAGTTTCGCGGCCAGATACAATGTGTACTACCTGCTTTATTTTGAACATTTCACCTGGATCCAAAAAGCTATTGCCCGGGAAAAGGAAATAAAGAAATGGCGCCGCGAAAAAAAAATAGCTTTGATACGGACATCGAATCCTGAAATGGCGTTTTTGGATGCGCGGGCTTTGTGAGGGTTCTTGCGTTGGGTTGGGTTTCCTCCTGCGTCGGAAAGACATTCGTTGTACGTCGGGATGAAATTCCTCCTTCGTCGGAAAGGCAAGCCTTTGTCTTTCCGACGAAGGAGGAAACCCTTATTTCAAGCTTCCCACCATATCTTCCGGTTTGACCCAAGCATCGAAATCCTCAGCGGAAACATAGCCCAGACGAACCGCTTCTTCTTTTAAAGTCGTTCCGTTTTTGTGCGCGGTCTGCGCGATTTCGGCGGCTTTATAGTAACCGATTTTGGTGTTGAGCGCGGTGACCAGCATCAGCGAATTGTCTACGAGTTCCTTGATTCGCGTGTGATTTGGTTCGATGCCCTGGGCGCAATGCTCGTCGAACGATACGCAGGCATCGCCTAAAAGCCTCGCCGATTGCAGGAAATTTGCTGCCATGACCGGCTTGAATACATTGAGTTCATAATGGCCTTGCATGCCGCCGATGTTAATTGCGACGTCGTTGCCCAAAACTTGGGCGCAGACCATCGTCAATGCTTCACACTGCGTCGGGTTGACCTTGCCCGGCATGATCGACGAGCCGGGTTCGTTTTCGGGAATCAGGATTTCACCAATGCCAGAGCGCGGACCTGAAGCCAGCATCCGGACGTCGTTGGCGATCTTATTCAATGAAACGGCCAGTTGTTTGAGTGCGCCGTGGGCCTCGACAATCGCATCGTGCGACGCCAACGCTTCAAATTTATTCGGAGCCGTCACAAACGGATGCCCGGTAAATTTGGCGATGTATTCCGCGACTTTGACGTCGTAGCCTGCGGGTGTGTTCAGCCCGGTGCCGACAGCCGTTCCGCCGAGCGCGAGTTCAGACAAATGCGCCAACGTGTTTTTGAGTGCTTTCAAGCCGTAGCCGAGCTGCGCAGCATAGCCTGAAATTTCCTGTCCGAGCGTGAGCGGCGTGGCGTCCATCAAGTGCGTGCGGCCGATTTTGACCACGTTCATGTATTCGGCGGCTTTTTTATCTAATGTAGCCTTCAGTTTTTCGACGCCCGGAATCGTGATTTCGACAACGGCTTTATAGGCGGCGATGTGCATTCCGGTCGGGTAGGTGTCGTTTGACGATTGCGATTTGTTGACGTCGTCGTTGGCCTTTACCAATTGTTCGCCTTCACCGATTTTGCCGCCGGCCAAAACCTGTGCGCGGTTCGCAATGACTTCGTTGACATTCATGTTCGATTGCGTGCCCGATCCGGTTTGCCAGATCACGAGCGGGAATTGGTCGTCGAGTTTGCCGGCGAGAATTTCGTCGCAGACCGCGGCAATTGCGTCGCGCTTTTCAACAGAAAGAACGCCGAGATCGTGATTGGCGTAGGCGGCCGCTTTTTTCAGATAGGCGAAACCTTCAATGATTTCTTTGGGCATTGACGCCGCCGGCCCTATTTTAAAGTTGTTGCGCGAGCGTTCGGTTTGGGCGCCCCAGTATTTGTCTGCCGGGACACGAACTTCTCCCATTGTATCTTTTTCAATACGATATTCCATGATTATGATATTTTGGTTTTAATGATTTGTGTTTCTCGGATGGTTACAGAATACCTGAC
>JAEWLD010000175.1 GCA_023393485.1 Bacteroidota bacterium | reverse complement strand
AAGGGTTCGGTGTTGTTTTCATCGAATCAGATCAAACAGAACAAACCAAATGAACTGCCTTCAAACATCGTAATCCTCGCGACCACAAGCCAAATTCTTGAGAGCAAGAGCGACGGGCTGCGCGTCATCAAAAAGAAATACGAAAAAGACTACCCTACCAATATCACGACGATAAAATATTTCGAAAAAGCCAAGGAAGAAGATTTCCTCCAATACGGAAGTGCGCCCAAAAACCTTTACCTGCTGCTTTTAGAAGACCTGTAGCATGCGCGAAACCCTTACGAGACTACTGTCAGGAATTGTCTACATCCTTTTGCTGGCAGCCGCCATCTTTTACTCAGCAGAAAGTTTTCTGTTGTTGTTTGGGGTGTTTTTGATGATTTCGGTGGTTGAATTTTGCAGCCTGGTCCAACTTAGAAAAACCTGGCCGTTGATCATCTCCGGCCTTGTCTATTTCATTTTCGCGATCTATCCGGCTACGATGATCATGCTTCACGCGCTTTTAGTCGCGACGCTTTTTGTATCGTTCCGGTGCATCGCTTTTCTTTTTGACGACAAAGCCAATATTTCCGACGATACCACAAAATATATTTACCTGATCGGCTATGTCATTTTGCCGTTCATTCTTTTGGCCAAGATTCCGTTCCAGGACATTTTTTACCAGCCTGAAATAATCTTCGGCATTTTTGTTTTGGTATGGACCAACGACACTTTTGCTTTTATCGTTGGAAAAACGATGGGCAAAAACAAACTTTTCCCGAAAATATCGCCAAAGAAAACAATTGAAGGTTTTGTTGGTGGCCTTGGTTTCACCCTTGTTGCGGCCGCAATCATGTCGCGCTTTCTTACACAGGGATTTTATTTCTGGGTGGTCATTGCGGCGATTATCGGCGTGGTTGGAACGGCAGGAGATTTGGTCGAATCCAAATTCAAGCGCGTGGCCGGCGTCAAGGACAGCGGCAGCATCATGCCCGGGCACGGCGGCATTTTGGACCGGCTCGACAGTGTGATTTTTGCCGCGCCTTTCGTATTTTTGTTTTATCAAATCTTGTATTATGTTTCATAGAGAAGGCGGAAAAATCATCCTCATTTCAACAACCACAACTGTAATCCTGCTATTATTGGCCGATAAATTCATTACCCTTGAATGGCTGCGTATGGGCGTGATGCTCACCATAATGTTTTTTCTGGTGATGATCCTACAGTTTTTCCGCAACCCGAAAAGGGTAACCAAACTCAATGACAATCACGTGATCGCGCCTGTTGACGGCAAAGTTGTCGTGATCGAGGAAGTATACGAAGCCGAATATTTTAAGGATAAACGGTTGCAGGTCTCGATTTTCATGTCGCCGATCAATGTCCATGTAACGCGCTATCCGGTCAGTGGCAATGTCAGATACAGCCAATATCATCCGGGCAAATATCTTGTGGCCTGGGATCCGAAGTCAAGCACCGAGAACGAACGCACCACAATTGTAGTCGAAAATCCCGTATTTGGGGAAGTCCTTTACCGTCAGATTGCCGGCGCGCTCGCCAAACGGATTGTCAACTACGCCAAAGTCGGCGACAATGCAGTGCAAGGTGACGATGCGGGTTTCATCAAATTCGGTTCACGCGTCGACATTTATTTGCCGCTCGGAACCGAGGTGAACGTCAAACTCAACCAAAAAGCCGTTGGCGGCACAACTATCGTCGCCACAAAGTAAGTCATGGACCAGCAAGATCTCGATACGCGTTTTAAGGAAGCGGTTGTAATCGCAGACCGCATGACGCAGGCCGAATTGCCGCAGGACGTCCAATTGCGGCTTTACGCCTATTACAAACACGCGACCGCCGGTGGCACGCCGTCGGCCAATTACAATACGAGTCTTGATTTGCGCAATGCCTTTAAAACCAACGCGTGGATGCAGATCAGCCATTTGTCTGCCGACCAGGCCAAGGAAAAATATATCGAATTGATCCATTCGTTAGGAAAGAAATAATCATGAAAAAGACGCTCCTTATTTTCTGCCTGCCTATTGCTTTTGCGTGGTCATGCCGCGACAAGAAGCTGACCGAAGTCGTAGAAGTGCCACTTCCGACCGCCGAAGAAAAAACGGCACTCAGCCATCCCGATGAAGCCAAAGCCGATCCGGGCGCATTCAAGATGCTTGAATTGCCGTATGAATACGATGCCTTTCCGCAAAGCATCGATCCTCGCACGATGGAATTGCATTATTCAAAACACTATTTGACCTATACCAACAATCTGAACCGGCTGGTCAGCGACAGTATCGCGAAAGATGGCGGCATTGAAGGCATTCTCAAACGTCTGGACATGAATAACGCGGCCCTTAGAAACAATGCCGGAGGTTATTACAACCACAATATTTTTTGGGAAAGCATGGGGCCGGATGGCGGCGGAAAACCTGTCGACACCTTGGCATCGGCGATCAAACGCGATTTTGGTTCGTTCGAAAATTTTAAGGCTGAGTTTTCTGCGGCCGCAGAGAAACAATTCGGATCGGGCTGGGCATGGTTGGTTGTCGACCGTTCAAAAAAATTGCACGTAACCAGCACGCCGAACATGGATAATCCGCTGATGCCGCAAGCAACCGTTCCAGGCACTCCAATCCTTGCGCTTGACGTTTGGGAACACGCCTATTACCTCAATTATCAGTACCGACGCAAAAAGTATATCGACGCATTCTTCAACACGATCAATTGGAAAAAGGTCAACGAAAAGTACGAGGATGCAATTGCGAAGAAATATCAGTGATATCTTGTGGCTGTCTGCTAAACTTGCGAGGTAAATAAAAAAACCGCTTCAATTGAAGCGGCTTTTTTATTTACGAATATTTATTAATGTCTCTCGTGAAAGCCTCGCTTACAGTTGCCAAATCAATGCAACGCCGCAAGACTCTGCTCCAGGGTCGCAATCTTCGCCAACGCATCGGCTTCTTTCTTGCGCTCGATTTCAATCACGTTTGCCGGTGCGCCGCTTACGAAACGCTCGTTGGACAGTTTTCCCTGTACAGACTTAAGGAAGCCTTTTGTATAGTTGAGTTCTTCTGTGAGTTTGGCAATCTCTGCATCGAGGTCAACAGAACCCGTGACCGGAATGAAATACTCATTCGATTTGACGCGGAATGACAGCGCTCCACCAACTTTTTCATCGACATATTCAAGACTTGAAACATTGCCAAGTTTGGCGACGAGCAGGTCAAATTGGCTTGCCGCTTTTTCATTGTTGATGACTTTGAGGTCAACCACCTCGCGGAATGAAATATTCTTTTCTTTCCTGATTGTGCGGATGCCCGAAATCACTTCGGCAGCAAAAACGAAATCTGTGATCAGTGTAGCGTCAAACGCTTCTGTTTTTGGCCAATGGTTGATGATGAGCGCTTCTTCGGCAGTTCTTTCTGTGATATGCTGCCAAATTTCCTCGGTAAGGAACGGCATGAACGGGTGCAGCAAACGCATGACATTTTCGAGCGCACCGACAGCGCCTTGGAGCGTTGCTCGGTCTATAGGCTGTTGGTAGCCCGGCTTGATCATTTCGAGAAACCACGAACAGAAATCATCCCATGCTAATTTATAGATAGCCATCAACGCGTCAGAAATGCGGTATTTGTCAAAATGGTCTTCAATTTCCAAAAGCGTCTGTTGCAGTTTTGCATTAAACCATTCTACCGCTTTTTTCGAAGCTTCAGGCTGCTGGAGGCCGTCATTGACTTCCCAACCTTTGATCAACCGGAACGCGTTCCAGATTTTGTGGGTAAACGACTTGCCTTGGGCGCACAATTCTTCGTCAAACAAAATATCGTTGCCCGCAGACGCGCTAAGTAAAAGCCCGACCCTGACACTATCCGCGCCGAATTTTTCGATCAAAACCAGTGGGTCAGGTGAATTGCCAAGTGACTTCGACATTTTGCGACGCTGTTTATCGCGTACCAAGCCAGTCAGATAAACGTTTGAAAACGGCTTTTCGCCTGCATATTCGTAGCCGGCGATGATCATTCGCGCAACCCAAAAAAACAAGATGTCCGGGCCGGTCACCAAGTCATTGGTCGGATAGTAATATTTATAGTCCTCGTTGTCGGGATTCATGATACCACCAAAAACCGCCATTGGCCAAAGCCACGATGAAAACCACGTATCGAGCGCATCCTGATCCTGACGCAGCGCGTCGGCAGTGATTTCCGGATTTTTCAGTTTCGCGAGCTCAAGGGCTTCTTCCCTGGTTTCCGCAACAACGAAATCTTCTTTGCCGTCGCCGTAATAATAGGCGGGGATTTGTTGTCCCCACCAAAGCTGGCGCGAAATATTCCAGTCGCGGATGTTTTCAAGCCAGTGACGATATGTATTGTCAAAACGTTTAGGATACAGCTTGATTTGGTCAGACTCGAGAACCGCTTTGATTGCCGGCTTTACCAAATCTTCCATTTTGAGGAACCACTGATCTGAAA
>JAEWLD010000173.1 GCA_023393485.1 Bacteroidota bacterium | reverse complement strand
TTTCGGCTCGTAGTATGGGCTTTTGACGATTACTTGCGTAGGTTTTGCCGACGTTACGATCACTCCGTTGTTTATCGGAACCGGTTTTTCCCCAGCCGAATCCTTTTCATAAACCGAGATTTCACCCAATTCAACCGGTTGTCCCGTAAATTGGTCGGTTACTTTTAATTTGTGCGTTTGTTGCTCTTTTGATGAAAAAATAAACAACAAAACCGCAACTGCCAGAGCGCCGACGCCTATGTAAAGCGGCATTTTGCCTTTGCGCCGCCCGACAACGACATCGGCTTTTTCAAACGAAAACTCGTCCCAACCCGAAAAACCACAAAAACGGCTCAAAATATCGAGCATATCCTTGCGCGGCAATTTTTGGTTTACAGCCGGTTTCAAATGGGTATAAATCCATTTTTCGCTGACGGTTTCGCGCTGGTTTTCCTCGATCAGCCCGATCAGGTTTTGGATATCCTGCGATGAAAATGTCTTCCAGTCACCGATAAAGTACGGATAATGCCTGCCGTACTCGGCAAGCACGGCCTGTTTCAAACGCGCGAAATGTTCCAGTCCTGTCATCGGCAAAACAAAGGTAGAAACTGCATATTGCAGCCTGCTGTAAATGTACTGTAAAACGGCGAAAAAAACTTTACAGCGCAATGAAAGCGCTTTTGCCGGAGGGTTTGGTCACCGGTGGCGTAACCTTGCCGAAACTTTAAATCTTTTATCATGAAAAACTACATTTTCTCAACGGCATTGTTAATCTGCTCGCTCGCGGTTTTTGCGCAGGACAGCGGAAACGTCAATTACAGTGGCGGCCGTTATCAGTCGCCGCAGCAAAACACTTATCCTCTCACCAGCAGCAGTCCCGACGAAATGACGATTACCATCCGCGGCATCTACAATGAAAAGGCTACGGCGAAGATTGCGACTTTCAGCATTTTACAGGTTGGCAGGACGGCCGACGAAACCACGTCGCTTATGGATGAGCGCATCGCCAAAGTCACGGCCGATTTGCAGGCTTTTGACAAAACGATTGAAGTGATTTCAGACATGATTTCGTTCGTGCCGACTTATGCTTATGAAGTCGAAAAGAAAATATTCAATCCAAAAACCTACAACGAAAAACCAACCGGTTTTGAACTCAAGAAAAACCTGATCATCAAGTTCCGCAATTCAAATGACATGGATAAAGTGCTCGCGGTTTGTGCCCGACAGGAAATCTACGACATCGCCAAAGTTGATTATGTGACGACCAATTACGACCAGATCCACGATTTGATGCAGAACAAAGCAATTGAAGAATTCAAACAAAAGTTGACCAATTATTCGATGGTCATGAATACCGATCTCACCAGAAAGGAGAAAATCGTCCAGGAAGGTTATAATGTGACCTATCCGCTCGAGAGTTATCGGAATTACCAGGCATACGCGGCGGCCAATGTCAACGCCAGTGCAAAGGAAGTCGTCAATACGATCACAAAGAATACAACGCAGTTTTATGACCGCGTACCGCTCAAGCAACACACATTCATCGTCAACGCAGACATTGCCGAACCCACGATCCAGGTGTTTTACGAAATGACCGTCCGGATAAAACTCCGCGAAGACCAATTGCCGAAAAACACGATCATCAAGAACAATAAATATTTTGTGATTACGGCAGCGGGAGATATTAAGCCGTTGAATATTTGACAGAGGCAAGACCGCTTCGCTGCAAGAAGCAAGACCACTTCGCTGAAAGAAAAGGGAAACGCCTCAATTTTACGTCATTCAGAGGAGCGATCTTGTCTCTTGTTTCTTTCAGTGCAACGGTCTAAAAAAATTCTCCAAAATGCCACAAAATCCCGCTCGGATCCTGGACAAAACATTCCCTGCCCCATTCCATTTCGCGGATCGGAATCACGCGCGAACCGGGATATTTTTCAGGCAAATTGAGTTTGGCAAGTTCATCCCAAAAGCGCGGCACGTCTTCAATTTCAATAAAAACCATCGTATTGTCTATCCAATCCTTGACATACGCATCCTGAAGATAAAAGGCGTTGCCGCCGCTTTTGAATACCGAAAAACCTTTGGCCAGCGTGATTTCCTCGAAACCGAGATCGGCGTAAAAACGGCTCGATTCCTCGAAATCCCGCGTGCCGATAAACGGTCTGATTGATTTTGCGCGATGATCGATCATACTTTACCGTTTTTGATTTCGTCGACGATTTCAGGGTTCAACAGCGTTGACGTATCGCCCAAATTCGAAAAGTCGCCCTCGGCAATCTTGCGCAAAATGCGGCGCATGATTTTTCCCGATCGCGTTTTTGGCAGTCCCGGAACGAACTGGATTTTGTCAAGTTTGGCAATCGGGCCGATCTGATCTGCGATGACCTGGTTGATTTCTTTCGACAGATTGCTGCGGTCACGCGACTCGCCGGTCTCTTTTAATATGATAAAACCGTACAATGCGCTGCCTTTGACTTCATGCGGAAACCCGACGATTGCCGACTCGGCGACTGCCGGATGCTCGTCAATGGCTTCCTCTATTGGCGCGGTGCCGAGATTGTGGCCCGAAACGATGACGATGTCGTCAATGCGCCCGGTGATGCGGTAATAGCCGGTTTCATCGCGCAATGCGCCGTCGCCGGTGAAATACTTTCCTTTAAAAGTCGAGAAATAAGTGTTTTTATACCGATCGTGATCGCCCCAAATGGTGCGCGCAATCGCTGGCCACGGAAATTTGATGCAAAGACTGCCTGTGACTTGGTTGCCCGGAATCTCATTTCCTTGTTCGTCGAGCAAAACCGGCTGGATTCCGGGCAGCGGCAGTGTCGCAAACGCAGGTTTTGTCGGGGTTACAAATGGGATTGGCGTGATCATCATGCCGCCGGTCTCGGTTTGCCACCAGGTGTCAATGATCGGGCACCGCTTTTTGCCGACGTGATTGTTGTACCAATGCCACGCTTCTTCATTGATCGGCTCGCCGACCGAACCTATTACTTTTAGTGTCGACAGGTCGCATTTTTCCACCCAATCCGAACTTTCTTTGGCAAGCGAACGAATAGCGGTCGGCGCGGTATAGAATTGGGTGATTTTGTGTTTTTCGATAACCTGCCAGAACCGTCCGAAGTCCGGATAGGTCGGGACGCCTTCAAAAATCACCGTCGTCGCGCCATTTAAAAGCGGTCCGTACAAAATATATGAATGTCCGGTAATCCAGCCAATGTCTGCCGTACACCAATAAATATCATTCTTTTTATAATTGAGTACGTTTTTGAAAGTATAGCCGATTTGAACCATATAACCGCCGATGGTGTGCAACATTCCCTTCGGCTTGCCGGTCGAGCCCGAAGTGTAAAGAATAAAAAGCGGATCTTCGGCATCCATGATCTCTGCCGCGTGCTGTGACGATGCATTGTCCAAAAGCGGCTGCAACCACTGGTCACGGCCTTCTTTCATCGGGATTTCAGCGTTGGTTCTTTTGACCACGAGCACTTTTCGGACCGACGGGCAATCGGCAAGCGCTTCGTCGATAATGCTCTTGATTTCGATTATCTTTTCGCCGCGGAAACCGCCATCGGACGTAATGACCAATTTGCAATCGGAATCGTTGATCCTGACCGCGACCGACGACGCCGAAAAACCGGCAAAAACCACTGAATGGATCGCTCCGATGCGTGCGCATGCCAGGATGGATACCGCAAGCTCGGGAATCATCGGCAAATAAATACAGACGCGATCGCCTTTGCCGACACCTTGCGACCGAAGCACATTCGCCATTTTGCAAACGCGTTTGTGCAGGTCACCATATGTAATGTTTTGTGCTTTTTCCCCGGGATTGTTCGGCTCGAAGATAATTGCTGTTTTGTCGGCTTTTCGCTCCAGGTGACGATCGAGGCAATTGGTGGTGATATTGAGTTTCCCGTTTTCAAACCAAACGGTTCGCGCCTGGTTCCAATCGAAGTCGAGGACTTTATCCCAAAGCTGGTTCCATTCAAATTTCTGGGCAATTTCGCCCCAGAACTTTTCAGGTTCGCGTACAGACAACTGATAATCCTTGAAATATTGCGGCAATGACTTTATGGTATAGCTCATGACTTGGTTTTTCGGGAATGTAAATATAGCTAATTGACCCTTTGCAATGCAGCCGGAAAAGCGTTAATTCAACTTTTAGTGTTGTCGTATTCGCCTTTGATCGCATAATATCCGAAGATTCCGAGCCCGATCACAATCAGCGGCG
>JAEWLD010000105.1 GCA_023393485.1 Bacteroidota bacterium | reverse complement strand
TAAGCGCATTGCCGTAGGATCGTCGGCCAACATTGCGAATTAATCACCTGTTTTTTTAGCCTGTTGTCACTCACAGGCAAATATCGTTAAACGACCACTTTTTTTTAATAAATTTGGTGTCGGTGTTTAATATTGATTAACGGGTATGATTGCTACGATTTTTCACAATGCGCAACAATTTACCGTCGATTTGTCAAAACCTATAGACATTTCCATTCCGCTGACCAATACCGATGACAACCCGATCGCGTGGTATATCGAAAAGCCGGTAATCGAGCCGGTCCGTCTTGGCGACTGGGTAGGGAAAGTGTCCGGCGGGAAATCATCGACGAATTTCAACAACATTTTTTTCAATCCGCACGGCCACGGCACGCATACCGAATGCCTCGGCCATATCACGTGTGATTTTTACAGCGTCAACGCGCACTTAAAACAGTTCTTTTTTACGGCCGAACTCGTTACGATCATGCCGTACATCCAAGGCGATGACCATGTGATTACGAAAATCCAGCTGATGGCCGCATTGGCCGGTAAAAAACCCGAGGCCGTTGTAATCAGGACATCGCCGAACCCGACGGATAAATTATCGCGAAAATACTCGAACACCAATCCGCCGTACCTGGATCACCAGGCTGCGCGGTTTCTTCGCGAAGCAAATGTCAGACATCTGCTGATTGACCTGCCAAGTGTAGACAAAGAGCACGACCAAGGAAAATTGCTCGCCCATAAAGCGTTCTGGAATGTAACCGATGTCAGGAATCTCAACGGCAATGCACGTCTGGATGCAACAATCACCGAACTTATTTATGTTCCTGACCATGTTCGCGACGGCAGCTATCTGCTCAATTTGCAAATGGCGTCGTTTGAGAACGATGCATCGCCGTCAAAGCCGGTTTTATATGAAATCCGATCATGATTGAAATTTCGACCGACAAATCGCGCCTCGATGTAGTTTTTATCCAGGATTTCCTCAAAGACATTTACTGGGCGGCCGGACGCACGATCGAAGAAGTCCAGATCACGATTGACGCTTCGGTCTGTTTTGGCATTTACCTCGGCGGCAAACAAATCGGGTTTGCGCGTGTGATCACGGATTACGTGGTTTTTGCCTACCTGATGGATGTTTTCATCACGCCTGAACAACGCGGCAAAGGCTATTCGTCTCGGTTGGTCAAAGCGATGATGGAAGAACCGCAATTGCAGCAAGTCAAAATTTGGCGGCTTGCGACCAGCGATGCGCATTTTTTGTATCAGAAGTTTGGGTTTAAGCCGCTCGCGCATCCGGAGAAAATGATGGAAAAGATAATCGATCATTGATTTTAACGACAAACGACAAACGTCTAACGACAAGCGACCAACAAAATGAACATCCAACAATATTTCGATTTTTGCCTAGCGAAAAAAGCCGTGTCCGAGCATTTTCCGTTTGATGAAGATACGCTCGTATTCAAGGTTGGCGGGAAAATGTTTGCGCTGGCATCGCTTAAGGAATGGGAAGCCGAGCGTCCTGCGGTCAATCTCAAAGGCGAACCTGACAGAAACCAGGAGTTGTGTGCCAATTATGATGGCATCAACCCCGGTTACCACATGAATAAAGTGCATTGGGTGACTGTCGCGGTCAATGAAGACGTGCCGGATCAACTTGTCTTCGAATTGATAACAGCATCCTATGATTTGGTTTTCAATAGCCTAACGCGGAAAATTCAGGCTGAAATAAATTCGAATTAGCTGCGTTTTGTCGTAAATTTGCGTTCAATGTAAAATCGCCATGAGAGACAGTATCAAAAGCTTCCTCAATGAGGAACAAGATCCGAAAGCAGTAGAAAAAATCACGACAAAGCTCAACGATTTGTTGATGAAAGGTGAAGAAATCGGGTACATCGGCGTACAGAAAAAACCTGCGATCAACGTTTTTCCCGACAGCATCGTGCTCACGAATAAGCGCATTATTTTGTGTGAGCCGAAAAATCTCGGGCTGTCGATGGATTTTACCGATTATGCGTGGGAAGACATCGCCGGAACTTTTGTCAAGGAAAATATACTTGGCTCGGAATTTTCGTTTTCGACCAAAACCGACATCCAGGTGTCAATCGATTATATACCAAAAGCCCAAGCCCGAAAAATCTACACTTTCGCCAAAGAACAAATGGAGTTGATCAAAACTCCTGTTCCAAATAAAGCCATCGACACGATGGTTGGTCCGGCAGCCGACGTGATCGCACCTGCCGAACCTGAGATTGCAGAAGTCCAACCCGAAATCGTTGAGACAGAAGAAGTGACCGATTTTGCCGAGATCATTCCGATTGCCCAGTCAGGTTACCGATACGAGAAACAACATCCCGAAGAGGAACCCACTGCCGCCCAGACAACGCCACAGCCTACGGGCGAAACCTCGGAAGCATTGTTCGAAAAATTGCAGAATTACAAGAAATTGCTTGACAATGGCTTGATTTTGCAAGGCGAGTACGACGCGTTGAAGAAAGAAATTTTGAGTAAAATGTAAACAGGCTTAAGCTGTAGGCTAAAAGCCCTAAGCTTGTTTTTTGCGAGTTTAGGGCTTTTTCATATTCGACGTGTTGAAAATTGGATTTCCTTACAGCGTTTTCTTCTGTTTTTCTAAAAAACTATCCGTTTGCAAATCCATCAAAGTCTTCGCGGCCATGCGCTGCCTGTTGAAAATTTCGCGGTCGTCGGCGATGTCGGCGTACACTTTATCGTGAATATCAGCGCTGGTTTTGACCAGCAGTCCACGTTGGTATTTGTCCTGGACGAGCGTGGTTTGAAGTGCGGTTTCCAGGTCTTCGAGCTTAAAATCGTATTCGCCTTTAGGTGACAAAAGTTTGGCGATGATCGGCGCAGTTTCAATCGCGAAAAACAAAAGCATAATAAAAAACGACGGCCAGAACGGCAATTTGTCGAGCGCGTTGATTCGGGCCATCAGCCCGTCAAAACCATCGATGATCGGCTGCGTGTTTGCGACCTTTTTGTCGAGATCGGCTTGCAGGATCTTGGACTTGGCATCAAGGTCGGCGATTTTGACCTCATTGTTTTTCTTGAGCGTTTCGAGTTCCGATTTCGCGATTCCATGCGCAGCGAACTTTTCTTTAAAAATTGGGCCTTTGCCCATCTTCTTGGTGCCGGCTGTGCCTTCGGCCTCGGTGATATAACTTTGGTAAAGCGTCGCGACCTCTTGTTCTTTACGATTGATTTCTGCCTTGAGACTATCGGTTTGTGTCTTGTTTTTGTCGAGGTCGGATTGGAAGTAGTTGGCGACTTCCTTTTTATTGTTGAGCGCCATTGCATTTTTCTCCTTGAGCAGGACTGTGTTGATTTCCTTTTCGAAAATTTTGATTTCAAGCGGTTTCGAAATTACGATCGCGATGATGATTGCCAACACCATCCGCGGCGTGGCTTGCAGGAATTCGTTTGTAAAACTGTCGCGTTTTCGGATTGTTGAAACGATGAAGCGGTCGAGATTGAAAATCAGTAAACCCCAGACAAAGCCAAATGCGGTCGCCGCATAAACGTTGTCGAAAACGGTGTATAGCGCGTAGCTTCCGGCAATGAATGCCATAACTGCGGTAAAGAAAACGGTGGCGCCGATACCAACAAATTTGGTCTGTTCGCCTTCAGAGCATCCGGCAATGAGATTGCGGTCGGCGCCGGAGCATAGAATGAAGAATTTTTTCAGCATGATTAAAGTGTTTTTTGATGATTTCCGTTGTGCACAAATCGTTTTGGCGCCACGGCTGATGATGATGGTTTGTATCGATGTAAACGGGAAAGTTACGATTATGTTGTCAGGATCAGTGGAATTGTGGTGAGCGGGAAATTGATGAGTTTTTCGGATGGAAATCGCGCCGCTTATAAATAAATAATTGAAAATCAGTTCAATGTGATTTTTTATTGTATTTTTATGTTCCCTTTATCGTTTCCCCGAATTTCAAAATTGTATATCCTAACCTTAATAATTTTGAAATCATGAAAAACGTGAAAACAGGTCTGGCAGTGCTATTTTCCGCATTGCTGATGGGCAACCTCTCGTT
>JAEWLD010000302.1 GCA_023393485.1 Bacteroidota bacterium | reverse complement strand
GGCTGATAACTTGCCTTTGGCCACGGCCGTAAGATTGCCGCCATCTCGCGGCTCTGAAAACGACCAATAAATCAGCCGGTTCGTTTCAAATTCTGGGTCGAGGGCAAGGCCGAGCAGTCCGCCCTGTCCATCGGCGTCAACGGTTGGCAGGCCTATTATTGGTTCGCTCAGACTGCCGTCAGACTCGGCAATACGCAGTGTCGCCGTTTCTTTCTGTGTAATCAGGAAGCGGCCGTCGGGCATCGTTTCGATATCCCAGGGACGTTGCAGTTTATCAGTGATGATCCTGGTTTCAATCAATGTTGCGGTTTTGACTCCGGCAATTCTCGTTTGGCCTTCAAATGCCGGTTTGTAATCTGAATTTGGCTTTTCGGTTTCAACCGGACCGGACTTGTCGCTGGATGAAAAAGCTTCCGATTTTTTTGCCGGCGTCTTTTGTCCGCAGGCTACTGCAAAAAATGCAATCGATATGAAAAACGCCGGCTTGATCATGACTGCTGGTTTTATCATTAAATATAAAACAAAAATCAACGGGATTTGCCAATTTCCCCTGATTTAACTTGTAATATTTTGGAATTCGCACGAGCGCGTTGGCACGTCGCCGATTCGAGTTTGCGGCTGGTGGCTTATCGTTTAAACCGCTGATAAAGAACTGTAGATTGTAATTTAAGATTTGTAGATTGTAATTTAAGATTTATTGAGGGTTTGCCGCAATGGAAATTTCGTGAAAATTTTAACTTCACGGGAAATGGGAAGGGGGAAAATGAGAACCCCAACACAATATAATTGACAACCCGTTACGGGAAAACCACGTCAATACCTAAATTCTTGAGAAGTGGCTGCAATAAATATCCGCTTCCAATATTTTCCCGCCTGCAAAAATGGAGTCCTGTTATGTGAGCCTGGTTCAGGATTCTTATTGAAATTTTCGCAAAACGCCCGAGAACACGTTTTTCCACAAGCGAACTGCGTCGTTGTCAAAGCAAAAATCATTCGGCATCTTTGCCCTTGTGCGAATCAGCCAGGTTTGTTATTTTCGTCAAAAATAAATTATGAAAATCCTCGGCATCGGCTCACGCATCAATCATCCTGAATATGGTAAGGGCGTAATCACCAACGTTTCATCAACAGACTACTGGGTGACTTTTATCGATAATGGCCTCGAAACCATCCCGCTTGACGACGCGTTTGAAACAATCGAAGCCTCAGAGAACGAAGTCGATACAATCAGCCTTTACGACGTTGAAAAAACCTTGAAAAACCTGTTGCAACGCTGGACCGACATCACGCCGTCAGCGCCGATTGCCGACAAATGGAAAGGCGGAAAACTCTTACTCGAGCCCGGCCAAAGCGGCGTTCAGGGAAAAGAAGTGCCGATCGACACATTTTTCAATAAAATCATCATGGTGCGCGACCGCTTGCGCGTAATGGAACAAAAGGTCAATGCCAGTAATCTCGGCGACAATGAAAAAGTGGAACTTCAGCAGTACATTACAAGGATATACGGCAGTCTGACGACTTTCAACGTACTCTTCAAATCGCAGTCGGATTATTTTGTAGGCGAGAAAAGCAAATAAAAAAGGGTCGGCTTATGACAGCTAACCCTTTCTAACTAACTAAGTAACCAATCAATCATGAAAAATCATGCATGCATGACACTTTCTCTAAAATTGGAACTAAAGCTTAGTATTGTAAAATTACGACACCTACTCTGGTTTTAGGTTACAAAACTTTTTTCGAAGATTATAAAATTTACTTGTCTGCAAAAATGCTCTTCAGCCGTCAATTGAAAATTTTGATGAGCATTTCCTTGAGCAAATCGCTTTGAGGCAGATTATTTGCGCCCACACCTTTGCTTTTGACGTCGATATCGCGAAGCGCACCTACAATCGCGCTGACCTTCTTCATTGGGAAGTTTTTGGCTGCTGTCACATAATCGGAAACGAAATACGGGTTGACTTTGAGCGCCGAGGCGACGTTTTTCTGGCTCTTGTCCTTTAATCCATGATACGCCAAGACATTCGAGAAAAATGAAAACACCTGGCCGGTTGTCATCACCATCGGATTGTCTTTGGGATTTTCGGCGAAATAATGCGCGATTTGATACGCCTTTTTTTCATTGCGTTCACCGAGCGCTTTTCTGAGCTCGAACACATTGTAATCTTTGGAGAAACCGATGTTTTCCTCAATCACTTTCGGCGTGATCGTGCTGCCTTTTGGCAAGATGATCTGCAGTTTTTCGAGTTCATTGTTGATTTTGCTCAGGTCGGTGCCGAGAAATTCAACCAGCATAGCCGCAGCTTTCGGTTCAATTGCATATTGCTTTCCCGACAACACGCGCTTGATCCAATCGCCAACCTGGTTCTCATACAGTTTTTTACTTTCGTAAACCACACCGGCTTTGTCAAGCGATTTGGCCCATTTCTTCCGTTTGTCGAGCGTTTTGTATTTGTAGCAAAAGACAAGCACCGTGGTCGGTGTCGGATTCTCGACATAAGGCTCGAGCTTGTCAATGGTACGCGAAAGATCCTGCGCTTCCTTGACG
>JAEWLD010000293.1 GCA_023393485.1 Bacteroidota bacterium | reverse complement strand
TTTTTTATACATGATTCCAGGGCCAAAACTCAGGTATGCCGGTGAAAAGAAATTGGTGTATTCCTCGCGTTGTTCGGCGCCATTTTCATCGGTCGAATAAAGATAGCCTTTTGAAAATTGCGTCTTGAAATTCATAAACGCCGAATAAAACCAGCGGCTTCCGGCTTCCATCTGGTGTCCCAGGAGTGAATTGATTTCAAGCCTGTCATCGGTTTTTTTAGCGAACGAACTGGTTTTTGTCTTGACGATGCCGTAGGATGCGATGATTTTATTGTCCCAATCCCAGCCAGCTTTGCTGTAATTGATATCGTAGTTCAGGCCGAGCGTTCCCGAAATGTTGTTTTCACCGCCGGCGAGCCAATTGTCAAAAGTCGATTGGTTGAACAACGCCGAAAAATTTCCTTTGGATTTCCAATACCGGACGGTATCAACCACAGGCGCGGCTACAGAATCATTCTGCGACTGGACCGAAAACGCGGCCAGCAATAAAAAAGTCAGGGCGAGTTTCTTCATGATCTTGATTTTGCTTAGTGCGGTAAAGATAAAAAAATGATCGGCGATTTGCGCAATTACTTCCTTTTATAAAGCGGCACGGCCGAGCATGCTTCGCCGTACATGATGCTTTTGGCCACAGGCTGCAGGAATTTGGTCGCGAGCAGATAAGCATTGGTCGGAACCGGTTTATTTGAACAGCCTTTAATGATCACCGGTTTGTCCTGATACGCCGAATAGTCAAGCGTCGGCAGGATTTCCTGGTAAAGTGCCGTATCTATATCTTCAACCGAACCATTGACTGCTTTTTTGGCGAAAGGCACAAGATAAACCGTGACGAGAATCGTCGCCCATGCCGGAACGATCGCATCGGTGCTGCAACAGACCGCTACATACGCGTCCTGGTATTGCGGCCAATCGTGGTTTTTCAAATGTTCGCGGAAATCTTTCTCGCGCAGGATAAAACCTTGGTCAAGCCACTGCGCAATATCAAGCGTGACGCGGCGTCCTTTCGGATAATAATCTTCAAGGTCAAACACCTCAAGCTTGCTCGCCGCTACTTTATTGACGATTTCTTCCATCACAGCATGCCGAGTTCGAGTTTGGCTTCTTCGCTCATCAAATCCTTGCTCCATGGCGGATCGAATGTGATTTCAACCTCAACATCCTTGATGCCTTCAATTTTGCGGACTTTTTCCTCGACTTCTCGCGGCAGAGATTCTGCCACCGGGCAGTTTGGCGAGGTCAGCGTCATCAGGATTTTAACCTCGTCGTCGGTGTTGACCATGACGTCGTAAATCAATCCGAGTTCGTAAATGTCAACCGGGATTTCAGGGTCGTAAATGCCTTTGAGTGTTTTGACGATGCTTTCGCCAAGATTGTTTGTATCGTTGTATTCTTCCATGGTTTTTTATTTATATGTAACCGACTTGAGCCGGGTTGTGCTTTCTGCTTTTATGATTTTCGTCGCGCCTGATTCGGCATTCAAAAAAACTTCACCTAACGAAATTTTGTCATCCAGGCCCGAGTCCATGATAACGAGGTTGGTTTCATCACTTCGGGGAGTTTTTACATTATACAAACCGTATAGTTTGTCCTGGTCCTGAAATTTAATGTCTCGCCCTGATTCGGCAAAAGAATGCGAATAGGATGTCATCGGAAACGTATGATCTATCGTTTTCTTGGCGTAGTCAATCTGGATTTCATATTTGAAAATCGAATATGACGATTTGAAATATTTTTTAAACCAATCCGCTGTTTCTTCATCGTAGCGAACCGCATAGATATGTGTCACGTCTCGCTTTCTATCATAATAGGCATCATATTTTTCGTTGGCGTGATAAAGAAATCCGCATAATTTCTTTTGATTTTCCGGGCTGAGTTGGTTTAGTGTCACAAATCCGTAAACCTGCGTTGCATCTTTGGGATTTTTGGCTTTCGAAAACCTGATTTCCGGAAAAAGCGACTTGAACAACAACGTATCTGCAAAAAAGCCTTGATCATTTATCGTACAATTGGCTTTTTTCTCGTAACTAAAGTGAATGGTCTTATACTCAGCCGGCGCCTTTTGAAACTCTTGCGCCATCGCGCCTGGAGCAAACAGAACAGCCAATAAAATGCTGGTTATTGTTTTCACTTATTTCAATTTAGAATCAAACGCCAGCGCATACATCTTAATCTGCTTGATCATAGACACCAAACCATTGGCGCGCGTCGGCGACAAATGTTCCTTGAGCCCGATTTCATCAATGAAACCCATCTCTGCATTTAAAACTTCGGCCGGGCTTTGTCCAGAAAACACCCGGACCAGAATCGCGATGATGCCTTTGGTGATGATCGCGTCACTGTCTGCGGTAAACACTATTTTCCCGTCTTTCTCCTCGGCGTGCAACCAGACTTTTGACTGGCAGCCTTTGACGATATGATCGTCGTCCTTGTATTTTTCGTCAATCAGCGGCAAGCTTTTTCCGAGGTCGATGACGTATTGGTAGCGTTCGTCCCAGTCGTCAAACATTGAAAACTCGTCGATGATTTCGTCCTGTATTTCTTTAATCTTCATTGTTTTCCTGAGGTGCGTACGACAGTAATTTTTCAACCAGCTTTTTCAATTGCGCCGGCGGCTGGCCGTGGTCAAAAGCCTGTGATTCGTACACTTCGCCGTTTTTTGTGATTTTTAGGTTCGCGATCGGCGCGCCATCATAGAAACGGGCTTCGGTCGGCGCTTTGAGATCGGGAATGCCTTCAAGGTCGATGTCTTTGACCATGTCGGCAATTGCCTTGAGATCGTCCTGTGGGAGTTTGGTTGTCGTGGGTTCGCCCTTTCGCTGGGTCGTTACGACGACCGCTTCATCTTTCACAATAATTGTCCGGTAATAACCGCGTGACAACGCCGTGTATTCAATAACCGTATCTTTCATGTCCTCGCAACCGTTGGCCGCCAGGAAAAACGTCATCAGGAAAAAGGCAATTGTTTTCATATCTAGGATAACATGAGTTTCGCTTTCTTGATTCCGGCTACCAATGCGTTGATCTCTTCTTTTGTGTTGTAGAACGAAATCGATGCCCTGACCGTGCCCGGAATGCAGAAAAACGACATTACGGGTTGCGCGCAATGATGTCCGGTGCGCACGGCGATTCCCATTTTGTCGAGGATTGTCCCGATGTCATAAGGATGGATGCCGCCGATATTAAACGAAATTACGGAAGTTTTCCGTTCTTTCGGCCCGAAAATGGTCAAACCTTCAATTTCGGATAGTTTTTCCGTTGCGTATTCAAGCAGTTCATTTTCCTGTTTTTGTATGTTCTCAAACCCGATCTCATGCAGATAATCTATTGCCGTTCCGAGTGCGATGCCATCTGCGATGTTTGGCGTCCCGGCTTCGAATTTATGCGGCAAATCGGCCCAGGTCGAACCTTCGAAAGTGACTTCTTTGATCATCTCGCCGCCGCCTTGATACGGTGGCATTTTATTGAGCCATTCTTCTTTTCCGTACAAAACGCCGACGCCCGTTGGCCCGCACATTTTATGACCCGAAAAAGCGTAGAAATCACAACCGAGCGCTTGAACATCGGGTTGCAAATGCGGGACAGCCTGCGCGCCGTCGATTAAAATCACGGCTCCGGCGGCGTGCGCTTTTTCAATCATTTCACCAATCGGATTGATTGTGCCGAGCGCGTTTGAAATATGGTTGACTGCGACGATTTTGACCTTTCCGGATGACAGCAGTTTACCATATTCAGATTGGATCAGCTCGCCGTTTTGGTCCATCGGGATTACCTTTAAAACCGCGCCTGTTCTCGCGCAGAGCAATTGCCAGGGAACGATGTTCGAATGATGCTCGATCGCCGAAACGACAATTTCATCGCCTGCTTTTACAAACGTCGTAAAACTCGATGCGACAAGGTTGATTGCGCCTGTCGTGCCCGAAGTGAAAATGATTTCGTGCGCGTGTCTTGCGTTCACGTGTTTGCGGACTTTCTCGCGCGAAAGCTCGTAGGCATCGGTCGCGATCTGGCTCAGCGTATGGACGCCGCGGTGAATGTTGGCGTTGATGACTTCATAATATCTTGAAATTGCGTCAATCACGGGCTGCGGCTTTTGCGATGTTGCGCCATTGTCAAAATACACGAGCGGTTTGCCGTTGACTTGTTGGGAAAGTATCGGGAATTGCTTTCTGATTTCGGAGACGTTGAATGCCATTTTAGGACGGTTTTAGCCCGGATGTGAGCGGATAGCCTTTTGCGGGAAAGCGCGTCTTTTTGCGCAGCGGTGACGGCGACCTCCGGAAGCCGGAAAGCGCGCTGCAAAAAAGCGTTTTGCAAAAAAGCTATGAGCGGATAGCCGGAAAAGCTTCTAAAAATTTATAAATCGAATCCCATTTTAACGCCCAATTTTGTCGCGATGATTTTTGTGATGCGGTTTTTGAGCTCTGGGATTTTGATGCTTTCGATGACTTCATTCGAGAACGCGTACATCAGCAGCGCTTTGGCTTCTTTCTGCGGAATGCCGCGCGATTGCATGTAAAACATGGCGCGGTCATCCAATTGGCCGATGGTGCAACCGTGCGAACACTTGACGTCGTCGGCGAAAATCTCCAATTGCGGCTTGGCGTTGATCGTGGCTTTGTCTGAAAGCAAAATGTTATTGTTTTGCTGGAAAGCATCGGTTTTTTGCGCTTCTTTCTCGACGTAGATCTTGCCGTTGAAAACACCGGTCGCGCGGTCGTTGTAAATGCCTTTGTAATTCTGGTGCGATTCGCAGTTTGGCGTCGCGTGGTGAACTAGCGTATAATGGTCGACGTGCTGCTTGCCTTCGATTATCGTGATGCCTTTGAGCGTCGAATCGATGCGTTCGCCTTGGTGATAAAAGTTCAAATTGTTGCGCGTCAGGTTTCCGCCGAACGAAAACGTATGGACGGCCGCTACCGAATGTTCTTTTTGGGCGATGTAGGTATTGTCAATCAACGACGCTTCGAGGTTGTCATTCTGGATTTTGTAATAGTCGACATTTGAATATTTTGCCGCAAAAATCTCGGTGACCGAATTGGTCAACACCGGATTCATGTTGAGGCTTTGGTGGCGTTCGATGATTTGTACGTGAGCGTTCTCGCCGACGATGACCAAATTGCGCGGCTGAACCATAAGTGCCGCCTCTGTTCCCGTTGAAAAGTTGATGATTTCAATTGGTTTGTCGACGACTTTTCCCTTCGGGATATTGACATACGCGCCTTCCTGGGCAAACGCCGTGTTGAGCGTTGTCAGGCTTTCGTCCTTGCTCGCGATCTGGTTGAAATAGGTGTCGATGACTTCTTTGTACTTCGGCTTGTTCAGCGCCGAGGACATCAGGCAGACGTCAATTCCGTCGTGCGTTGTAGCCGATAAAAACGACGAAAACACGCCGTCGATGAAAATGACTTTATACGTGTCGATTTCGTGCAAAAAGTACTTTTTGACTTCCGGGAATTCAATCGCATTTTCCTGTTTTGGGAATACCGAAAAATCGCTTTTCAATACCTGGTTGAGCGACGTATATTTCCAGGCTTCTTCCTTTTTGGTCGGGAAGCCTTTGCTCTCGAAGTTTTTGATCGCCGCGCTGCGGATGTCGTGCAGTTCCGAAGTCACGTCGACTTTTTCTTCGAACGCCATGAATGAGGCGAGTAGTTTTTCTTTTAGATCCATTTTGTCGTAAAGTCGTAAAGTCATAAAGTCATAAAGGCTGTGACTAACGGACATTTAGATATTTAATAAATGAACTGATCAACTTAGAAATTTGAGAAACTTCGTCTTTCAGCTCTTCAAACAAACTTTTTTCTATATAATTCAGGTCGAATGCCAAATAAAGCAGCGATCTGACTTCGGCCGCCGAACCTTTGGAAATGAACAAAAAATGGACAAATTCCCGGTCGGTCTTTCTTTCATAACCTTCAGCAATATTTGTTGAAATCGATACTGAAGCTCTGCGAATTTGTCTTACCAAATCAAAATCCTTTTTGAATGTTGAACTTTCTGTAAGCAAATATATTTTCTTGTTAAAATCTCTTGACTTTTGCCAAGACAATATTTCTTCAAACGAATTGAATCTACTCATGGCCTATAATTGATTGAATGGCTTAGATAATAATTTTTCGATCACATGCCTTTAAGACTTTATGCCTTTAAGACTTTATGACTTTAAGACTTTATGACTTTAAGACTTTATGACCTTACGACTTTATGACTTTAAGACTTTACGACGTCACCAGACTTTCGTCTAATTAGCGCTTTTTATCCAATCATACCCTTTCTCCTCCAACACATACGCAAGCTCTTTCCCGCCTGACTTTACGATTTTCCCATTGTATAGCACGTGAACGAAATCCGGAACGATATAATCGAGAAGCCTTTGATAGTGCGTAATCACTACAATCGCGTTCTTGTCGCTTTTGAGCTTGTTGACGCCGTTGGCGACGATGCGCAATGCGTCGATGTCGAGGCCTGAATCGGTTTCGTCTAGGATGGCGAGTTTTGGCTCGAGCATCGCCATCTGGAAGATTTCGTTACGCTTTTTCTCGCCGCCCGAAAAGCCTTCGTTGAGCGAGCGCGACATGAATTTGCGGTCGATTTCCAAAAGCTCTGATTTTTCGCGGATGAGCTTCAGCATTTCGTTGGCCGGCATTTCTTCGAGTCCTTTGGCCTTGCGGCTTTCATTGATGGCCGTTTTCATGAAATTCGTGACCGATACGCCCGGAATTTCAACCGGATACTGGAACGACAGAAATACGCCTTTGTGTGCGCGTTCTTCCGGCGCCAGTTCTGACAGATCTTCGCCTTCCAATGAAATTGATCCTTCAGTCACTTCATAATTCTCATTACCGGCAATTACTGCCGAAAGTGTTGATTTCCCCGATCCGTTCGGACCCATTATCGCGTGGACTTCGCCAGCTTTTACTTCGAGATTTATGCCTTTGAGGATGTCTTTGTCTTCGACACTGGCGTGTAAATTTTTAATACTGAGCATTTTGTTTGTCTAAAGTTTGAGGTTCGAAGTTTAAGGTTTTGTTGCCTGAAACTTAGTTCCTTTAAAATTTTGTTTATTTAGATACGTGATAAAATTATTGATCTTACCACTTAAATTTTCATATTCGTTTTTTAGTTCGTCGAATTTTACTTGATCGATATATCCGAAATCTAAAGCTCTGTACAATTGGGATCTCGTTTCTCCCGCCGAACCTTTTGCTACCGACAAAAATTGCCTGAATTCAAGGTTTCCGCTTCTTTCAAAGCCTTCCGCAATGTTATCCATTATCGAACCCGATGCGGCTCTTATTTGGTCTTTGAAACGATAATCTTTGGATATCTCAGTTTCGGTTGATATTATATATATTTTCTTTGTAAGTCTCCTGGCTTCTTTCCAGATTTCCAAGTCCTCAAAACATTTAATTGTTGGCATGGCGTATAATTTTTCATATGGCATATAACTTTAAACTTCAAACCTTAAACTTTTATCCTACGGAACCTTCCAACGAAATCTCCAACAATTTCTGCGCTTCGACCGCAAACTCCATCGGCAATTTATTCAACACGTCTTTGCCGAATCCGTTGACGATGAGAGCAATTGCCTTTTCGGTCGGGATGCCGCGTTGGTTGCAATAAAACACTTGGTCTTCGCCGATTTTCGAGGTCGTGGCCTCGTGCTCGATCTTCGCGGTCGGATTTTTTGATTCGATATACGGAAAGGTGTGCGCGCCGCAGTTGTTGCCCATCAACAGCGAATCGCACTGCGAGAAATTGCGCGCGTTGTCGGCACGCGGTGAAATCTGTACAAGGCCGCGGTAGCTGTTTTGCGATTTCCCGGCGGAAATGCCTTTCGAGATGATCGTCGATTTGGTGTTCTTGCCGAGGTGAACCATTTTGGTTCCGGTGTCGGCCTGCTGGTAATTGTTGGTG
>JAEWLD010000266.1 GCA_023393485.1 Bacteroidota bacterium | reverse complement strand
AGGCTGCCACTGACCGGCCCGACATAATTATCGGCAATTCAGGGCACGCCACCGGAAATCACCTCGATGTTTTTGAAAAAATAAAAAATTACAAACTTTCAGGCAAAATTGTCGTTCCGCTCAGTTACGGCAACAAGGAATATATAGATGAAATATTGCCCGAAGGACGCGCAATCCTCGGCGAAAAGTTTGCGCCGTTGACTGAGTTTTGTGCGCTCGAAGCCTACAACGACATTTTAAGCCGTTGCGGCGTGGCGATACTTAACTGTCGGCGGCAACAGGCAGTCGGGAATACGATTGCTTTGATCTGGTTTGGCAGCAAAGTCTTTCTAAGCGATAAAAATCCGTTTTTTCATTATCTTAGGCGAATTGGCGTCAAACTGTTTTCATATGAAGACGATTTTGACCAGGCCGCGTGCAATATATTGCTGACCGCTGAAGAGATTGCCAACAACCGAAAGGCCCTACTCGCGCACCTCAATGCGGCTTTGCTGGCCAGCGAATTAAAAGCCGATATCGACGCAATACAATGAAAGTAAGTATCATCATTCCCGTTTTTAAAGTCGAAGATTACCTTGCGGCGTGCCTTGAGAGCATTCTGGCGCAAGGTTTTGCCGAGGATGAGTTTGAAGTCATCATCATCAATGACGGTTCGCCCGACAACAGCAGGGAAATCGCACTCGAGTACACGGCAAAGCATCCGAATTTCATTTTTATCGACCAGGAAAACCAAGGTGTTTCTGTCGCGCGAAGTGCCGGATTGGACAAGGCAAGCGGAGATTACATTGCCTTTATCGATCCCGATGATACGATTTACCCGGATTCGCTCAGGCCAATTGTCGAGCGCGCTATAAAAGACGATCTTGACGTCTTGTACCTAAGTCTCGATGTTTTTGACGAAGCGACCGGCAATTTTTTGCATCCTGTGGAAATCTGCGGATCGGATGAAGTCATCGATGACGGGTTTGCGCATCCGCGCCGAACTTATCTTTCAACGTTGTACAAGCGCTCGGCGATTGGCGATATCAGGTTTAAGCCCGGAATCATCCGCGGCCAGGACACGGTTTTCAACATCATGGTCCAGGCGATGGCCAAGCGCGTCAGCAATTGCTCGATCCCGTATTACAAATATTTGCAGCGCGGGAGTTCGTCGCGACAATTTGTTGGTACCGATCGCAATTTTGTGAGCAGTTTGCTTGCAATCGAAACCATAGACAACTTCAGGAACTTGCATTTCCCAAACCAGACGCCGCAGCAAAAAGCCTATTTTGACAATGCGATTTTGATATTCGTCCAACGGACGCTTGAATGGAATATTTTTCCGCACAAAAGCAGGAAGAATTTCGATGCGCTCAAGGAAAAACTTAAGGCGCTTGGCCTTGGCTATCTGATTCCGATGATGGCGCGGCGTTTTCCGATGTTCGACAGTCCGTTCGCCACATTTATGGCTTATCGCAAATTAAATGGCCTTTACCACGGCTTAATCAATAAATTTGCAAAAAAATAACGATGATCAATGTCACCAGGACTTTCCTGCCGCCGATAGAAGAATATCGCGCCATTCTGCAGCGTGCCTGGGACAAGCAATGGCTGACCAACCGCGGTGAACTCGTGCTTGAGCTCGAGGAAAAACTCAATCGTTATCTAGGCACGATGAGTGTCATCGCTACCAACAACGGAACCGTTCCTTTGCAAATTGCGCTCAAGCTCCTCGGGGGCGGCGGCCAAATCATCACTACGCCGTTCAGTTATGTGGCGACTTCAGCGGCAATCGTTTGGGAAAACTGTACGCCGGTTTTTGTCGATATCGATCAGCGGCACTTGACGATTGACGAAACCAGAATCGAGGCTGCCATCACAGATAAAACCACGGCCATTCTCGCAACCCATGTATTCGGCAACCCGTGCCATCTCGACGCGATTGCCAAAATCGCCGCGAAATATGAATTAAAAGTCATTTACGACGCCGCGCATGCTTTTGGGGTAAACTACAACGGACGTTCGGTTTTTGACTACGGCGATGTCAGCACCTGCAGTTTCCATGCGACCAAACTATTCCATACCGGTGAAGGCGGCGCGATGTTCTGCAACAACAAAGAACTTTTTCACAAACTCTATTACAGCCATAATTTCGGCCACAACGGCCCGCTCGCATTTCACGGGCTTGGGGTCAACGGCAAAATCTCTGAATTGCAGGCCGCGATGGGATTGGCGGTGTTTCCGTATATCGACGGCATCATCGCGTCGCGCAAACAGGCCACTGATTTTTACGATGCGCATTTGAATGTTAGATTGCAAAGGCTCAAAATCCGCGACGGCGCCGAGTGGAATTACAGTTATTATCCGGTCATTTTTGAAAGCGAAATGCAATTGAACGGCGTGATGGAAGCGCTCAAACGGGAAAGCGTTTTTCCGAGGCGTTATTTTTATCCGTCGCTCAACACCATTGGATATACAAAAGGCCAGCCGATGCCGGTCTCGGAAAGCATCGCCGCGCGCATCCTGTGCCTGCCGCTTTATGCAGACATGGCCGCTGATGACCTCGATCTCATCGTCACTACAATCAACAAGCAAATCCACTAATGCCGCGTGTTTCTGTTGTCATACCGGTGTACAATTCTGCGCAGTTCCTCAGCGAATGCGTAGAATCATTATTGGGACAAAACCATTCAGACTGTGAATTCATTTTCGTCAACGACGGCTCAAAAGACGACAGCCGCGAAATCATCCTCGCTTACCGGGAAAAAGATAACCGGATTTCACTGATCAATCAGGAAAATCACGGCGTTTCGGTTGCGCGCAACAACGGAATCGCCGCGGCTAAAGGCGATTTTCTGGCCTTTGTAGATGCCGATGATACAATCGCACCGGAAATGCTCGGCACGCTGATGCAACTTTTGATCAAAACCGGGTCGGACATCGTGTGTTCGGGCTTTATCTATGAGCAGGACGGCCACACATTGAGGCTCGATATGCCATTTGAAAAAGACATTTCGTTTGCAAAAGACAGGATTGCGGCCGAAGTGTTTCCGTTTATGTTGCGCAATGATTCGCTCAATTCGGTCGCCAACAAAATGTACCGCCGGTCGCTTGTTTCAGATAACAGAATCCAGTTTCCGCAAGGTCAGGAACTCGGCGAAGACGCGATTTTCAATTTTAAGGCAATGAAGGCGGCAGACCGAATCGTTTTTACCGGTTACGCCGGTTACTTTTATCGCGAAACCGCAGGAAGTGCAACGCGGAATCTGCTCAAAAAAGACTATTTCAGGACCGCGCTCGACGTGTACGCTTTTGACTACGTTAATTTGTTGCCCGAAGGTTTTGATCGCAGTCAAATGCAAACGCTCAAAGAACTGCGGTTGATTGAACAAATGCTGGCCAACATCGGCGTTTACGCAAAACCGAATCGTGAAATTTCTGCCCGTAAGCGGTTTAGCTATATTTCAAACATGATCACGCATCCTTTAATCCAGAAGTTGGTGCGCAAACATTGGGCTGGGCTCACTGCAAATCGGCCGCGGTTCGCGAAATTTGTCTTATATTGCGTCAAGCATCGCCAAACCGGTTTGCTATGGCTGGCGCAGACTTATAGTAATTTCAGAAATAAAAAATAAGTGAAGATATTAATGTTTTTTCATGGCGGCAGTCTTAACCGTGGCTGCGAAGCCATTGTGCGTTCGGGCGCGGCATTGTTGCGTTCGAGATTTCCCGATGCGACAATTGATTTGGCCTCGGGCAACCCGTCAACGGATACGATCATTCCGAATATCGACCGCATTCTGCATGACAAGCCCAATGCATTTAAGCGTTATTCGCCCGAGTGGTTTGTCAATGTGCTCAAGGTGAAAGCGTTCAAAGATGAAAGTTACGCGCATCGGCATATCAATAAAAGCATCATAAGCCAGATTCCGAATTACGATGTTTTCCTGTCAATCGGCGGCGACAATTATTGCTACGGCGAGCAGCCGGGCGTTTACGAAATTGACCGCTGTATAAAGAAGGCCGGAATAACACTGGTGCTTTGGGGCGCGTCAATCGGGACTGAAGATTTGTCGGCCGAAAAAATTGAAGACCTCAAAAAATTCGACGCGATTCTCGTTCGCGAAACCATCACGCGCGACATACTCGAAAGCAATGGCCTGACAAATGTAAAACTCGTTGCCGACGGCGCTTTTTTGATGGAAAAAGAAGAATTGCCACTTCCCGAAGGCTGGGCTGTTGGAAATACGGTCGGGCTCAATTTCTCGCCGCTTGTCGCCAAGAAAAACCCAGAAGCCAAAAAAGCTTTTGCTGACCTGATCGAACACATTCTCAAAACGACCGACATGACGATTGCGCTCACGCCGCACGTTACCGAAGCCGGTAACAACGATCATGAAATCCTCGCGGAATTTTACGACAAACATAAACAAACCAACCGCGTGATTTTGCTTCCCGACAATCTCAATGCAATCCAGTACAAAGGCTACATTGCCAGAATGCGTTTTTTTGTCGGCGCGCGTACCCATGCGACAATAGCTGCCTATTCAAATGCAGTCCCGACGATGGTTCTCGGTTACAGCGTCAAATCAAAAGGCATCGCCAAAGATTTGTTTGGCGAGGAAAAGCTCGTGCTCAGCCTGGCCGAAATTTCAGACAGCCAAAAGCTGATCGCCAAATTCGATGAAATGGTCGCCGAAGAAAACAGCATCCGCGAGCGGCTTGAAAAGGCATTGCCGCACATCAGATCAATGAGTGAAAAGGCGGCAGATTATCTTTTAGAAGCCGCAAAATGAAAAAAAAGCTGGCGTTTGTAATTCCGTCGCTCGATGCCGGCGGTGGCGAGAAAAGCCTCGTGAATCTGCTCAATACGCTTGATTCGGGCCGATTTGACGTTGACTTGATTTTGCTTCACGAGCGCGGGATTTTTCTCAATACGCTGCCCGATTTCGTAAATGTAATAACGCCCAAAGGCGATTTTTTGATTTTCAGGCGCAGCCTTGTGAGTTCAATCAAAGCTGCAATTTCAAAAGCCAAATTCGGGCTGGCGATCAACCGCGTTCTTTTTGCGCTCAAAAATCAGTTCATTAAAAAAAGTTCGCGCGCCGAACAATTCTCATGGCCAAATGTTTCGCGCGCAATCCCGCCATTCGGGAAGCGGTACGATGCCGCAATCGGGTTTCTTGAAAAGTCGTCGATTTATTTTACGGTCGAGAAACTCGAGGCAAAGACCAAAGTCGGATTCATCCACAATGACTATGTAGAAATCGGGATGGATGCGGATTTTGACCGGCCCTATTTTAAAAAACTCGAAAAGATCGTGACGGTTTCGAATGAATGTGAAAACGTTTTAAAAATGGTTTTCCCTGAATTCAAAGACAAGATTTCGGTAATGCACAACATTGTCTCGCCGGCGTTCATCGAACGTCTTTCCAAATCGGGAAATGCCGACGATATGGCCGAAAATTCCATTTTGTCGATAGGCAGACTGCATCCGCAAAAAGGTTTTGACATGGCGATCGAAGCGTGCGAAATCCTCGTAAAGAAAGGTGTTGACTTGCGATGGTATGTGATTGGCGAGGGCAATGAGCGCCAAAAACTCGAGGCTGAAATTGCTTCAAAAAAGCTCGCCGGCCGGTTCATTTTGCTCGGATTGCGTGAGAATCCGTATCCGTATTTGAAAAAGGCAAGAGTCTACGCCCAGACCTCGCGGTTTGAGGGCAAATCAATAGCGATCGATGAAGCAAAAATACTTGCAAAGCCGATTGTCGTGACCAATTTTTCTACGGTTTTCGACCAAATAACGCATCTCAAAAACGGTTACGTTGCCGATATGTCTGCGCGCAGTATCGCAATTGGGCTCGAAACGGTTTTAAGCGACCAAAATCTCAGGGCGAAATTCTCCAAAAACCTCAGTCGCGAACCGCTCGGAACAGAAGCCGAAATTGAAAAACTTTACGATTTGATAGAAAACCGATGAAGAAAAAAGTACTTTTCGTAATGAACAATCTCAAGGTTGGCGGCGCCGAAAAAGCGCTTGTATCATTGCTGCAGACAATCGATTATTCAGCCTATGACGTCGATTTGTTTCTATTCGAGCATCAAGGATTGTTTCTAAAAAGCGTTCCGGCCGAAGTCAAATTATTGCCGCCGCCCGAAAATTACCGCTACTTTGAAATGCCACTGGCCAAAGCCGTCGCCGAGCTTATAAAAAATGGAAATCTGCGGTTGGCGTTTGCGCGAATCCTTTTCGGCTACATCTATAAAACGGTCAAAATCCAATCGCAGTGTGAACAGCGTTCGTGGCGTTTTCTCTCGCAGGCATTTCCACGGCTCGACGATAAATATCAAGCGGCGATCGGCTATCTCGAAAAGCGCCCGAATTATTTTTGCATTGATAAGGTTGAGGCGGCGGTCAAAATCGGTTTCATCCACAATGACTATGATAAATTGCAGATGTTGACTGAAATCGACTTGCCGTATTTTGAAAAGTTCGACAAGGTTTTGACGATATCCGAACAGTGCGAAGCCATTCTAAAAATTAATTTCCCAACGGTCAGCGACAAATTCGGCGTGATGTACAATATCGTGTCGCCGCCGGCTTTGCGGAAACTCTCGCACGAGCCGGTGGACTTTGGCAAAAAAGGAATCACGTTGGTTTCGGTCGGTCGGCTCAATGCGCAAAAGGGTTTTGATATCGCAATTGACGCCATGAAAATCATGATCGATCAAGGCCACGACATGTATTGGTATGTCTTGGGCGAAGGCGAGGAGCGAAGCCGGCTTGAACAAAAAATCGAAAGTCTCGGGCTTGGGCAGCGGTTTATTTTGCTTGGGATCCGCGAAAATCCATATCCGTATATTGCCGCGGCCGATATTTACGTGCAGCCGTCGCGCTTTGAAGGCAAGTCGATTGCGATTGACGAAGCCAAAATTCTAGGCAAGCCGATTGTCGTTACGGATTTTCCGTCTATAACGGACCAAATCTCGCACGGCCAAAACGGCTGGATTGTCGAAATGACGCCCGGGTCAATTGCGTCGGGAATAGCTTTGATCGCGACCGACGACGAAATCCGAGGCGAATTGCGGTCAAATCTCTCGCGCGAAAAGCTCGGAACGCAGCATGAAATAGATAAATTGTACGCGTTGATCAATCGCTGACCCGGCAATTTTTTAATCCCTTTTTGGGCGAAAGTTCTGCCGTTTCGCTGCAAATCACTATTTTTAACGCAAACATAAATTTAACAATCAGGGCGTGCTTTTTAATTCAATCCATTTTGCGCTTTTCCTTCCGGTCGTATTTTTCCTTTACTGGTTCGTTTTCAAAAAGTTGAGTCATCAGAACATGTTGCTGCTGGTAGCAAGCTATTTTTTTTACGCGTGTTGGGATGTCCGTTTTTTATTTCTGTTGATGTTTTCGACGTTTCTCGATTATTTCACCGGAATCCGGATGCATGAGGCGCAAAAGCAAAGCAGCAAAAAGTTCTGGTTTTGGCTCAGCATTTCAGTCAATCTGGGCTTTCTCGGGTTTTTTAAGTACTATAATTTCTTTGTCGAATCATTTGCCGACGCGCTTTCGGCCGGCGGCATCCATATCGATGTCTGGACGTTGAGCGTGATTTTGCCGGTCGGCATCTCGTTTTATACTTTCCACGGACTGTCTTATGTGATCGATATTTATTACGGCCGAATCAAGCCCGAAAAAAACTTTGTGGATTACTCGGTCTTTGTCAGCTTTTTCCCGCTGCTCGTAGCCGGCCCGATTGAGCGCGCGACACATTTGTTGCCGCAGATCCAGCGCGAACGCAAGTTTGATTACACCAAAATGGTCGACGGGCTCAGGCAGGTTCTTTGGGGTTTGTTCAAATAAATCGT
>JAEWLD010000254.1 GCA_023393485.1 Bacteroidota bacterium | reverse complement strand
GATTTCGCCGCCATTGATATCATAAAACCGCAACAGAAGCGCGGCAATTGTAGATTTTCCGACGCCGCTCGGCCCGACAATCGCGACTTTCTGGCCATAGCCGGCGTGGAAACTCACATCTTTGAGCACCTGGATTTCACTTCGCGACGGATAACTGAACGAGACGTTTTTAAAAGTCACGTCGCCGTTGATTTTTTGAAGAT
Source organism: Bacteroidota bacterium (assembly GCA_023393485.1). Lineage (GTDB taxonomy): Bacteria > Bacteroidota > Bacteroidia > Flavobacteriales > Flavobacteriaceae > Flavobacterium. Next base: position 7,175 of record JAEWLD010000254.1, on the reverse strand, counting down.
TGCCCGGAGCGAGCGTCTTGATGGTTTCAGGTGTTTCTTCCATCAATTCGAATACGCGCTCTGTGGCGCCGATCGCTTTCTGGATTTGGGCATACAATTCGGCAATTCCGCCAAACGACGCGCCGACATAAACCGAATAAATCACGAATGACAGCAATTCGCCTACGGTAATGTCGCCACGTATGCTGAGTGTCACGCCGTACCAAACCACGGCAACGATTGACCCGAAAAGGCAGACAATGATAAACGATGCAAAATAGCCGCGATAAAGCCCGCCTTTGATCGCAATTTTGACAATCTCCCGGATTTTGGATGAATAGCGTCCGATCTCATACCATTCGTTGGCAAAAGCCTTGACGTTGGTAATGCCTTGCAATGTTTCTTCTGCAATTACCTGGCTTTCGGCAATCGCGTCCTGTGTGCGCCGCGAATATTTCCTGATAAAGCGCCCGAAAATCACCGCCGCAACTGCAACAACCGGCACGATCGCGAGCATGACCAATGTAAGTTTGGTGCTTATGACGGCCAAAAAAACGATGCCGCCGACAATCAAAATAACTTGTCTGAGGAATTCGGCGATAGTCGTGGTCAGCGTGTCCTGGATTTGGGAAATGTCTGCGGTCAGCCTTGAATTGAGTTCGCCGACGCGTTTTTGCGAAAAGAACGACATCGGCAATTTTACAAGATTTTCATAAAGCGCGAGCCGAATGTTCGCCAGGGCGTTTTCGGTGAAATTGACAAACAACGACAGCCTGAAAAATGAAAAGACTGCCTGTAATATCAAGATTCCGGCGAGTGTCAGTGCCAATGTATTGGCCTGCGCGAGGTCTTTTGCCTTGGCCGAATCCACGAGCGTGCCGATCAATTTTGGGAACGCGAGCGCGGTCACGCTGGTCAAGAGCAGGAACACAAGCCCGAGGTAGAATTTCCAGCGGTGTTTGCCGCCATAGCGAAACAAGGATAATGTACGGTGAAGTGCGCTTGCAGTGATTTTGGCTTTCGGTAGGTCGTTGTCAAAGCGTCGGGCCATGATTTTTGTTTTGCGCATAAAATTAGTTGAAAATCCCGCGTCAATTGTCAATGTTTTGTTAAGGCTGCTGAATTTGGCCGATCAAATTGGATTGAAAAAGAATTATCTTTCGGCATTGATAAAAATCAAAATATGGACGACCATTTCAGAAAACTCGAGAAAATGTACTTGTCGGCGCCGGTGAATACCGAAATCTACAAAGGAATTTCAATCGCTGTATCCTTTGAAAAGGCCGAGCTGACTTTGCCGATTGATCCGCGGTATTTTCACGCTGCCAATGCCATACACGGCTCGGTCTATTTCAAATTGCTTGACGACGCCGCATTTTTTGCGGTCAATTCAATAGTTGACGACGTGTTTGTCTATACGGTTTCGTTCAATACGCAATTGCTCAGGCCTGTCACCGGCGGAATCGTGCGTGCTGTAGGCGAGGTAACCTTCAAATCCACGAACCTTTTTATTGCGGATTCGGTGCTGTACGACCAGCGGGACAAAATTGTCGGGCGCGGCAGCGGAAACTTCATGAAAAGTAAGACTGCGCTTTCGGAAAAAATCGGTTACCGATTATGATGAGTCGCAGTAGGTTAGGTCGCGATGTGTTCTGAGGCCGAAAAAAATCAGCAAGAAATCCGACAAACTCTTGCACATTTCATTTGTCGTTGTATCTTTGCATCCGCTCAGGTCGATTAGCTCAGCTGGTTCAGAGCACCACGTCGACAACGTGGGGGTCACTGGTTCGAACCCAGTATCGACCACAAAAAACGCTACTCTCGGGTAGCGTTTTTTTATTTCTTTTTGGTGATTTTCTTCAGGACCGCTCTTTTGTCATAATTGACAATTTCCAGCGTAATAGGCAGGTTTTTAGCAGTTTTCCCATCAACAACGTAGCGTTTGCCGCCATCGGACTTGACATTGCTTTGATCAAAATCGACGTCGCCGTATTTGAGCGTGTTCACTACATCAGTACTGTCTACCCAACCTTCCTTAAGCTGTGTTTTGGCAATTTCCGAAAATTCGAAAGGCTTCGACCTGAAATTGGCCAGCACGCGCGCATTCGGAAAATAATTGCACCGGGCATCTTTGCCGCTCCAGATGGCAGCGACGATAAACAAGCCCATGGTCAGACCGATCATGTAATAGCCTATGCGGTAAGTGAGTTTCATTTTCTAAAATTTGCTGCAAAAATAGCTTTTTTAGCTGTAACACTTATGCGTTAAGCTGTAGAAATTCATTCGATATCAGTGATATTTATCCTATCGAAAAGCCGTCCCGAGTTGGGAAAGAAGTAAAACCCATCTTTTTCTTTTTCCCTGAATCTCGTTCCTGATTGTTCGTGCGACAGCATCTTCAGCGAATTGTTTTCGAAAAAATAAATTCCTTCCTTGGCAGGAACGTTTTGGGTCCAGCCCTTTGGAATGGAATCTACGCTGAATCTGATTCCGCTTTTATTAAACGGGAATTTTCCTTCTGTATAGAAATCGGCATAAATCCAAAGCCCGTTTTTGCGGAATTCGCCCTGATCGTCTATCAAAAACGCCGGTTCATAGGCGATGATAGTCGAATCATCCTGAAACGCGCAATCCGAATCAAAAAGATAGAGTCGGTTGGATTTTACCAAAATTCGCGGATACGAATCAATTGAGTCGACGACCCTGAAAATCTTTCGTTCGGGTTTAATGGCAAGGGTATCGATGACAATCAATGAATCAAAATCGGTTTCACCGATCAACCGATATCGTTTTTCACACGAAAGGACGATACAGGCGACCCACAGGATTGCTAAAATTCTACTCATTCCAAATCCTAAAAAACAATCAGGTTGATGTCATTATCAGGCATGTTGAACCATTCACCGACGATTTTATTGGTCAGGATTCCGTGGTAAAGATATACGCCGTGCTTAAGGCCTTGGTTTTTGCGGATAGCCGCTTCAATGCCGCCATCTTCGGCGATGCTCAATAGTGATGGCGTGATGATGTTGCTGATGGAAAGAGTTGCAGTTTTTGAATACCGCGACGGAATATTCGGCACACAATAATGGATGACGTTGTGCTTCATGAATGTCGGTTTCTCATGCGTAGTGACTTCCGACGTCTCAAAACAGCCGCCGGTGTCAATACTGACATCGACGATTACCGCGCCGCGTTTCATATGCTCGACCATCGATTCCGAAACCACTACCGGGCAACGTTCCTGGCCGCGCATGGCACCAATGGCCACATCGGCGCGCCGCAGCGCTTTGAGCAAGGCTTTTGGTGTGATTGTCGATGTAAAGACGCGCTCGGTCAGGCTGTTCTGGAGCCGGCGCAATTTTGTGATTGAATTGTCGAAGATTTTGATTTTTGCACCAAGCCCGAGCGCTGTCCTGGCTGCATATTCGCCAACAGTCCCGGCGCCAAGGATAACCACGTCCGTTGGCGGCACCCCGGTGATGTTTCCAAACAGCAACCCTTTGCCGAAATCGTTGTGCGTCATCAATTCGGCGGCAATCAGTATCGACGCCGTGCCCGCAATCTCACTCAGGGATTTTACGGCCGGGTAGGAGTAATCCTCGTCTTTGATATACTCAAATGCAAGCGCGGTAATTTTCTTTTTGGCCAGCGACTCGAAATATTCCTTTTTGCGCGTTTTGATCTGTATGGCCGAAATCAGGATGGCTTCAAGCTGAAGCATCGCTATCTCATCTTTGGTGGGCGGTTCGACTTTGAGGATGATCGGGCAGCCGAAAACTTTTTTGGTATCGGCCGTGATTTCAGCGCCGGCTTCACTGTATTCAGTGTCACAGTATCCGGCTCCGGTGCCGGCTCCGGCTTCCATCATCACGCGATGCCCGTGTGAAGTCAATGAATAAACCGCGTCGGGTGTCAGGCACAACCGTCGTTCCTGATAACTTGTCTCTTTTGGAATGCCTATAAAAAGTTCACTTTTATGCTGTGCAACTTCCAATTTTTCCTCTTGCGGAATCAGCTGCTGTATCGTAAATGGTGTCTTGGACATGACCGGGTTGAAATTTCCTGTCTAATTTAGTTAAAAAAGCATTAAGCCGTAAGCAATAAGCCAAAAGTTTGATTTTTCTAAGCGCACGTATCCTAAACGGTTGATAAAACCAGTTTTCGTCTTCCGTCAGGCAAAACCGAAAGATTGGCCACAGCATGATTTTCAGGGATCAAACCCGGGATTTTTTCCGGCCATTCAATGAAGCAGTAATTTCCCGAATAAAGATATTCTTCGATGCCCATGTCCAGGGCTTCGGTTTCATTCTTTAAACGGTAGACATCAAAGTGATAGACTGTTTGGCCTGTATCGGAAAGATATTCGTTCACGAGCGAGAAAGTCGGGCTTGAGGTAACGTCGTAAATGCCGAGCGCGCGGCATAACGCCTTGATGAATGTGGTTTTTCCGGCGCCCATCTCACCCTTGAAAAGGATGACTTTTTCGGAATTGGCAGCCAACATCTTTTGGGCAGCAGTATCTATGTCTGTTAGAGAAAATTCAAATTCCATTCTGCAAAGTTGCCACGAATTTGGCAATAAACAAAACGCGGGTCCGCGTATGAAATAAATAGTGTTGGTTTTGTCAAGCGACCGATAAAAATCGTCGTAAATCTGAAACCAAAAAAAGTGGACAGCCGGGTCAGCACCGCTCGAACTTTTTAAAAAGATGCGGGTTTCCCGTAAAGCGGCGATCGCATTTTTTGTTAGGGGTTATCCATTTTCCCCCTACCCATTTCCCCGAAGGTACACAAATTCCAAAAACTTTCAGTGATGAAAACCACATCAATTCGTAATTTTTAAAGATTGAACAGCAAAAAAAAGGTATTATCAACACCGCAAACAGCCGTGTCAAACATTGGCTACCTCGGATTAAACACCAAAAACGGAACAATCATTTCCTCAAGCGAAATCCCGCCATGCTGATAGGTGTTGCGGTAATAACTCACATAATGGTTGAAATTATTGACATACGCGAGAAAGAAATCATTCTTGGCAAAAATGTATGAACTGCTCATGTTGATTGCCGGAAGCCCTATTTTTTTCGGGTCTTTGACGGCATAGACGTCGCGGTCTTCATAAGTCAGGCTTCTGCCGGTCTTATAGCGCAGGTTCAGGCTGGTGTTTTTGTCACCTATTACTTTTGACGGATTTTTGACATTGATCGTGCCATGGTCGGTGGTGATGATCAGCCTGAAACCGAGCTGCTGCGCCTGGCGGATCATTTCCAGCAGCGGCGAATTCTGGAACCAACTCAAAGCAAGCGAGCGATACGCCTTGTCATCAGAGGCAAGTTCCTTGACGACATCCATTTCTGTTTTGGCGTGAGACAGCATATCGATGAAGTTATATACAATAGTCACCAGATTATGGTCTTTCAACGATTTGAAACTATCCGCGAGTTTTCTGCCTTGCGCGAGTGTCGTGATTTTGAAATATTCACTTTTGAGGTTTTGCAGCCCGAGCCGTTTGAGCTGCGCCGCGAGGAATTCGGCTTCAAACATGTTTTTGCCGCCCTCGTCAACATCGTTTTTCCAGTATTGCGGAAATTGTTTTTCCATGTCGGCCGGCGTCAGGCCTGAGAAAATGGCGTTTCGCGCATATTGCGTAGCCGTTGGCAGGATTGCGTAATACGGCACTTCCTTTTCGAGCTTGTAATGGCTGGCGACTACAAATTCAAATGCTTTCCATTGGTCATATCGCAGATTATCTATGACTACAAGCAAAACCGGACGGTCTTTTTTCTGCAATTCGGGCACGACCAATTCCCTGAACAGCGTATGCGACTGTACCGGGCGATCAGCCTTGGGTAGAAACCAATCTTCATAATTGCGCTCGATAAATTTGCCGAATTGCGAATTGGCCTCGTTTTTTTGCGACTCGAGGATTTCAACCATGCTTTGGTCTTCGATGTTGACAAGCTCGAGTTCCCAATACATCAGCCTTTTATACAATTCGGTCCATTCTTCCCATGAATTCACCATTGACATATCTACGGCGATTTTTCGGAATTCCTTCTGATAGTCAAGCGTCGTCTTTTCTGAAATCAGTCGCGAATGGTCGAGGTTTTTCTTGAGCGCCAGCAAAATCTGGTTCGGATTGACGGGTTTGATCAAATAATCGGCGATTTTGGAACCGATGGCTTCTTCCATGATGTATTCTTCTTCGCTTTTGGTGATCATGATGACCGGCGTCGACGATTTTTTTTCCTTCATTTCCCCGAGCGTTTCAAGGCCGCTCATTCCGGGCATGTTTTCGTCAAGGAAGACGATGTCAAAGTCTCCGTCGGCAAATACATCTACGGCTTCGCGGCCGTTATTGCAGGTAGTTACATCGTAGTTTTTCTTTTCGAGGAACAGGATATGCGGCTTGAGCAGGTCAATCTCGTCATCGACCCATAGTATTTTGATTTTGTCCATTGTAAACCGATTAAAAGCGGCAATTTAACACTTCAAAAACGATTGCCGTCATAAAGATATTGTAAATGTGCGGATTTTGAAATGATGTAACAAAGCCTGAAAATTCTATAAACGAAAGGCTCCAGCCGATTGATAAATTTACAAAACCTACAAACTAATCCTTTTTGCCATGCCAATCGACAGCCAAAACCCAGACACAAATCGCGACGGGAATCAGTTTTTTGAATTCAAAAACGAGTCGCTGCTCTTACCCGAGCACACTGAAACCGATCCCGCAAACGATTTTTTTGCATACGGCACATCCGATGAAGATTTGCAATTTTAAAAAAATCGGTTAAACTCTTTTTCAGGCTCGATGTCTTACGCCCGATTTTTAACCACCGGGGCAAGGGCAGGAGCCATGCTTCGGAATAAACCTTTCAATTATGAAAAAACTTAGCTTATTTCTGGCGGCGGCAATCGCCGGTTTGTCATTTTATTCCTGTAATAACGATGACGACAATTCAGACGGCTTCAATGACAGCGAGTTGCTCAAAACGACGGCTGTGATCGACCGGATCAATGAAGAAGATTTCCAAATGGCGATGCAGGCTGCAAACGACGAGTCCGTACTCGATTCAAGGCCGGCTGACGTGAGCCGAACCACCGATGTTTCCTGCGCGACGGTTACCCAGACATCATCGGGTAACGAATTTCCAAAAACTTTTGAAGTTGACTTTGGTTCAGGCTGCACAC
>JAEWLD010000152.1 GCA_023393485.1 Bacteroidota bacterium | reverse complement strand
ACGCCAAGCTGCAACTCGATAATATCGGCCTTGTCATCATCGACGAAGCGCATTACAACTCGTTCAGGAAATTGCTTAAATCATTCAAAAATTCGTTTATTCTCGGTGTGACGGCAACGCCTTTGAGTTCAAACATCAAGCTGCCGATGAACCAGAATTATGATGAATTGATCGTGGGCGACAACATTTCAACGTTGATCGAAAAAGGTTTTTTGGCCCGCGCGACTACTTACAGCTATGATGTCGGGCTGCAGTCGCTCAAAGTCGGGATCAACGGCGATTATACGGTAAAGTCGTCCGAAGAGCTTTATTCGCAATTGATGATGCAGGAAAAATTGCTTCATGCCTATCAGGAAAAATCGGTAGGGAAGAAGACGCTGATTTTCAACAACGGCATCAATACGTCGCTTTACGTCTATGATACTTTTCGCGAAGCCGGTTATCCGATCAGGCATTTGGACAACCGCAGCAGCGGTGAGGAACGCAAAGATATTTTGAGCTGGTTCAAAAAAACGCCCGATGCCATCCTGACTTCGGTCGGTATCCTGACTACCGGTTTTGACGAACCGACCGTTGAAAGCATTATCCTGAACCGCGCTACAAAATCGTTGACGCTTTATTTCCAGATGATTGGCCGCGGATCCAGAAAACTGCCCGACAAAGATGAATTCATCATCATCGACCTGGGCAACAACGCCGCGCGCTTTGGGCTTTGGGACCAGCCGGTAGACTGGCAGCACATCTTCAAAATGCCGGAATTATACCTCGAAAGCATCCGCGACGACGCCGAAATCGAACTTCATTTCAAATATGCGATGCCGCCTGAAACGCGCGCAAAATTCGCCAAGACAAAAGACGTCTGGTTTGACATCGAGGAAGAACACAAAAAGGCGATTGCCCAAAACCTCCGTTCAAAGGTCGTGTTTGACAAATCACTTGAGCAGCACGCCTCAATGTGCGTCGAAAACGCAAAAACGCTTTTTGATGCGAAAATGCTAGCGCGTGAACTCGAAGACGACATTTCGTGGCGCATCAAACGCTACGTTGCCTGCCTGAGCCATTGCAGCAAGAATTACCGCGAATGGCTGATTGATGACTACAAGACCAAGCTCATTTTATTGATCGGCAAAAAATTCCGCGAAGCCAGTTTTTAACGGATTTCTAACGCATTTTATCGATAAAAAAAATCATAAAATCGGGTGAAATGCAACGTTTTTGACGTTTTATGCATTTCATCGAGTTTATAGTGCTTTGAACTGAACTTTTTTCAGGACTGTAAGGTATAATTTACTTTTGCTTCATATTAGGTCTGTTTTATCAGGCCGACTATTTGCCCTATTTAGTTTGACATGAAGAAAAAATACGAAGTACTACTCATCCTTGAAGGCACTTATCCTTTCAACGGCGGCGGCGTTTCAACCTGGGCGCACATGCTGTGCAGCAAGGTCAAAAATGCCGATTACTCGTTGTATTCGATCAATGCCGAATTTGAACACCAATCGCGTTACGAGCTTAGTGAAAACGTAAAAAATGTCATCCAGGTTCCAATGTGGTCACCACTTGAACCACAGGAAATGATTGACTACGGCAAGAAATATTACAAATTCGTTGAGCGCAAGCAAAAGCGTGACCGCAACGAAATCATTGACGAATTCCTCCCGATTTTCGAAAGGCTGATCACATCGATTTACGCCGACAAGACCGATATTGAAGACCTTGACGACACAGTCTACGAAATGTGGCGTTTCTTCCAAAATCACGATTACAAGAAAGTGATGACCAGCGAGGTTGTCTGGAAGGCGTTCTGTTATCACGTGACAGGCATCATCGCGACAGAGAAACACAATGAAGCGACATTGCTTGATTTGACCGTCGGCATGCGTTGGCTTTATCGTTTCCTGCTGCCGATTTCGATCAATGCGCCAAAAGCAGACATTTGCCACCTGACGATTTCCGGTTTTCCGGTATTGCCGGCGCTGATCCAGAAATACAAGTACGGCACGCCGCTGATCGTGACCGAGCACGGTGTTTTCATCCGCGAAAGACTTCTGGCGATAAACACGTCGGAATTTTCTTTTTTCCTCAAAAAAATGCTGATCAAGCTCTCTGAAAGGATTACCGAGCTTGTTTATTACAAGGCAGATAAAATACTTTCGGTGACGAACTTCAACACGCCATGGCAGAAACTGTATGGCGCAAACCCGAAGAAGATTGAAGTGATTTTCAACGGCGTTGATCATTTGAAATTTGTTCCGCAACCCAAACCGTCCCATTTGCAGGATACGCCGACGGTCGTGGCTGCCGCGAGGATTTTTGAACTGAAAGACATCATTACGATGATCCGCTCGTGCGCCGTTGTAAAACAAGCCATTCCAAACGTAAAATACCTGGTTTACGGCGACAACAATGCCGTACCTGAATATACCGCCGAATGCCGTAAATTGATTGCCGGGCTCGGGCTTGAGGACAACTTCATTCTGGCGGGCTATCACGAGAAGCCCGAATCATTGTTCTGCGAAGGCGACGTTTCGATATTGACTTCAATTTCGGAAGGTTTCCCGTATACCGTACTCGAATCGATGAGCTGCGGAATTCCTGTCGTTGCCACCGATGTTGGCGGCGTTTATGAAGCGCTCGACGAAAACTGCGGCTTCCTTTGTAAGCCCAAAGATTATGTTGAAATCGGAAACCGCGTCGTTGAATTGTTGCAAAATGATGAGCTCCGCGCAAAAATGGGCGTCAATGCCCGCAAGAAAGTCATTGAGAACTTTACGATCGGTAAGTTCATCAGTGATTATGAAGCCGTGTACGAGCGCGTCGTCAAGAAAGATACAAAAGAAATTGTCGAACCAATATTTATCGAGTTTGGCCAGCAGCGCCAGGCAGCATCATAACGATTAACCAGAACAGCGCCCCAAAACCTACTGCAATGGAAACCCAGAACGAAAACATCAAAACCCTGATCACCGACATCAGGGAAAAGATAGGACGGCCAGTCTCGAGCCGCGTCGTTGTGGCTACAATCGAGTCGTTAGGCATTCGAAATAAAGATACTGAGTCTGACTACGGCATTCCTTCGATTCATGAATTGGCCGATATGGTCTATTACGAATTGACTACGGCCGAAGAACACATCGGCGCCAAAAACACAAAAGAAAAAGAAGCGCTTGAAACCGGCCAGAAAACCATCCGGCTCTCAGATTATTTCTGGGTCAAGACCAAAATTTTTCTGGAATATTACCCTAAAGGCATTCTTCACCTGATACCGATTTTGTTGCAAATCGCGGCAATCGTCGTTTTTGGGTACTCGCTTTGGACTTACATCGGATTCAATGAAGTACAGTCAACGGCGGTCGTGCTTGGCGTAATCATCGGGCTGGTTTCCACCGGCGGATTCGTGCAGGTCATCGGCAAACAGGCATCGTTTTATTACAACCACGAAGATTTTGTGATGGTTCGCGAAACCGTCAATTATTTGCTTCGCGCCGGATCGGTTTCCATCGGGCTCGTGCTCGCCGTAATTTTCGTGTGCAACTTTTTCTTCCACATTTATCCGTATGAAGTATTGCTGATCGTATTCGTCTATGCGTTTTTAATCGGCGTGCTATTGCTTTTGCTCGCGCCATTGCATACGATCCAACAGCGCTGGGTGGTTTCGCTCGCGATCATTACCGGAACCGCGGTCGCCATCACGCTCAAGACACAGACCGACCTCAAAATTTATTTTACACACTGGATCGGAATTGCGACGGCCGTAATAATCGCCAAGGCATTTCTTGTGGTTTTCTTCAAGGTCAAGATCGGGAAGAAGCAAGCGGTGACGAATCTTCGCGTCAAATCGGCAATCGTACTTTATCACAATTACAAATATTTCCTCTACGGAATTTTTGTCTATGTCTTTATTTTCACCGACAGGATCCTGGCGTGGTCATGCCCTCAGGAGAATGGTCCGCTGCCGTTCATCGTCTTATTCGAAAAGAATTACGAACTCGGCATGGACATGGCGATTTTGATGTTCCTTTTGCTTGCGGGCGTGCTTGAATTTTCAATCGCATCGTTTACGCGTTTTCTCGATATCACCCAAAAAATCACGCCGTATAACCAGCCGCAGTTTTTTAACCGCCAATTCAAAAAGATGTACTGGCAGCACATGGGC
>JAEWLD010000020.1 GCA_023393485.1 Bacteroidota bacterium | reverse complement strand
CCATCAACCGCCGTCGTATCGCGAGCTCCGCGATTCGCTGGGAGTCGTCAGGCCCGATGTCAAGGCACAGCAATCCGTACATGCGGTACTGAGCAATGATTACAGTTTCAGGATGTGGAGCGGCAGGAAATTCAAACTCGTCACCGAAGCCTATTACAAAGCCCTTTCGGACGTAAACACTTATACGCTTGACAATGTCCGGATCCGGTACAGCGCAGACAACGATGCAAAAGCCTATGCATACGGTCTTGATATGCGTTTGAACGGCGAGTTTGTTCCGGGAACCGAATCGTGGTTCAGTTTCGGCTATATGAAAACCGAGGAAAATATCGCGAATCGTGGCTACATTGCACGTCCGACCGACCAACGCTTGAAATTCGGGATTTTGTTCCAGGATTATATGGAAGCGATTCCGGGAGTGAAGTTGTATTTGAATCTGGTCTACAACACTGGATTGCCCGGTGGTTCGCCATCTTATGCCGACCCGTACGTATACCAGTCGCGGCTTCGCGATTACCGTCGCGCCGACGTCGGGTTCATGTATGTATTGACCGAAGACAATGACAAGCGTCCTGACAATCATTGGCTCAAGAAATTCAAGGATTTGTCGGTCGGTTTTGAAATCTTCAACCTTTTCAACAACCAGAACGCGATAACCAATACCTGGGTGCGCGACGTTTATACGAAGAATCAATACGGCATTCCGAATTACATGACCACGCGCGTATTCAACGTCAAACTTTCGGCGAGGTTGTAACTGGCTGGCAGCGCGCGCGTTGGTGTATAAAAGCTGTTAAATATATTTTGCTTCAGGTTTGGGCAAAGAACAAAGTGTTATATTTGATATCCATTATGGCGCTTTTAACCGATTACCAAAGATGAAAAAAGTAACTTGCCTCGCTTTCGCCGCTATCGCTTTGTTGTTTACCGCCTGTAAGGGAGAAGAAAAGGAAAAACCTAAAGTCAGTTACGACGACAATGCCAAGCCCAAAGCCCAATCGCCTAAAGCCGATACTTCATCGGTTGCAATAGCCGATCTACCGATTCACATCACCGGCACGGACTACCTGATTCACCCGGTAGGCGATATAAGGATTGCAGAAAGGATGAAATACGATGCTGCCAGTTCGGGCGGCGCGGTCAGTTACACGATTTCAAACTACAACGAATTTGAGATCGCGGGGTTTTTGCGCAATCTTAAATTTCAGCAGATCAGTTCGGATTCGCTTAAAGTGTTGACAGACCAGCCTGTAATGATTCAGTCTGCGACGTATTTGAAAGCTTTCGCAGACAAAGGACAGCCGCAATTGCTCGTTTATACTTTGGCCGATCTGGATACGAACAAAGACGGAAAGATCGACGCTTCAGACATTAAGACGTTGTACATCAGCACTATTTCGGGCGACAAATTCACCAAACTTTCGCCTGACATGCAGGAATTGATAGACTGGAAACTCATCGAGCAAAAAAACCGCCTGTATTTCCGTACGATTGAAGACGCGAATAAAAACGGCGAGTTTGACAAGGAAGATATTCTCCATTACAGTTTTGTTGATTTGGCTTCGAAGGAGTGGAAAGTCACGGCGTATCAGCCGATGTAGCTTACAGCTATATCAAAATATCGCTCTCCAAATCCGACTTCTCAATGTCGAAATCAAAGTCCAATCGCTTCAACAACTCGATTACCAACCGTTTATACCAGTTTTCCGATTTCGGATGAATGTAGATTTTGTCGATCAGTTGGCAGATATCAACAGCAACCTTTAAGCCGTCATTGATTGTAATGCCGTAGTCGGTGACGTCGGTGATGATCCTGATCTCGCGTTCATACTGGAAACTTTTCCGCTTGAAGAGAAACGGGAAAAACGCGTCATCAAAGGGAATGTATTCACGTTTATAATCAATGTAATTGACTTCGCCGATGAATTGCTGGTAATGATTTTCGGGCTTCAGCGCTTTCTGCAGCCGGCCGACGGTGGACTGGATCGCCAAACCTTCTGAATTTCCCGTAAAGATCTGCCACATCGCAAATGATTCATATTCGTTGATGTGCCAGCTTGAAACCGCCACTTTTTCGCGATGCGTTTTGTAGTAGGCCAGAAATTCAGGATTGTCCGCCGAAAGCTTTTTCATTTCCTCAAAAGTCGGTTCGCTGAACGTGCCTTCGTATTGGTCCTCGAATTTGTCGGACCTGGACATGAATAGTTTGTGCGACAACAGCAAATCGAGAAACTTCGATAAGTCAAGGTATTTCCAAACAATGGTTTCGGGCGCTGGAAGTTTGATGTTTGGATGGTGTTGGTACATTGGTCGCTGATAGTTGGACGTTGGTCGTTAGTTGTTGGACGGATACTTTGAAATTAGGGTTTGGGCTTCAAATCGTAAAACGTTTATAAAAGGAATACCTAAAGTTACTCAAATCTTTTCCCGCGATCAACGACCAGACTACTCAAACGACTGCATCGCTACCAATTTGTGATAAGCGCCGCCTTTTGAAAGCAATTCATCGTGGCTGCCTTGCTCGACGATTCGGCCTTTTTGCATGACAATGATTTTGTCGGCTTTCTGGATGGTTGACAAACGGTGTGCGATCACTACCGATGTCCGGTGTTGCATCATGTTTTCAAGCGCCTGTTGGACGAGTCTTTCGCTTTCAGTGTCGAGCGCCGATGTGGCTTCGTCGAGAATCATGATCGGCGGGTTTTTCAAAACCGCGCGCGCAATCGAGAGCCGTTGTTTTTGTCCGCCCGAAAGCTTGTTGCCGCTGTCACCGATGTTTGTATGGATGCCGCCAGGCAAATCCTTGACGAACTCATACGCGTTGGCCACTTTGAGCGCCTCGATGACCTGGTCGTCGGTTGCATCCAGCTTGCCTAGCGCGACGTTGTTGCGGATCGTATCGTTGAACAAAATGCTGTCTTGCGTAACCAATCCCATCAGACCGCGCAATGATTGCAGATCGATATTTCGAATGTCGGTGCGATCGATTGTGATGCTGCCTTGGTTTACATCGTAAAAACGCGTCAAAAGGTTTGCGATCGTACTTTTTCCGCTGCCGGATTGCCCGACGAGCGCAATGGTCTGGCCTTTTGGGATGTCGAGCGAAAAATCCTTCAGCACGGTTTCCTTATCGTATTTGAAATTGACATTTGAGATTGAAATGGCGTTTTCAAAAGTATTTTTCGACATTGCATTCGGCGCGCTGGTGATCGGGTTTTCCTGTTCGAGGATTTCGAGAATCCGCTCGGCGGCCGCATTACCGCGCTTTACGCCATACGAGGCTTTTGAAATTGCTTTCGCCGGTGTCAGGATGTTGTAGGCCAAGCCCATATAGGTGATGAACGCCGCGCCTTTCAATGATTCCTCAATCAAAACCATTTGGCCGCCATACCAAAGCAAGATCGCGATGACCATAATGCCCATGAATTCACTCATTGGCGAAGCGAGATTTTGGCGGTTGCCGATGCTGTTCGATAACCTGAAAAATCGCGCGGTCGACTTTTGGAAAACACTGTTGAAGTGGCCTTCGGCATTATAGCCTTTGACAACTTTCAATCCGCCGAGGGTTTCTTCGATAGTCGACAGAAAAGCGCCTTGTTCCTGCTGGGCACGCGTGGATTTTTTCTTCAGTTGTTTGCCGACAAGCGAAATGATGTAACCCGAAACCGGAATGAAAATAAATACGAATACAGTCAATTTCACGCTGATCATGAACATGGCGATGATTGTAAAAATGATCGTGAGCGGTTCTTTGATGATCAGTTCGAGTACGGCCAGAAACGAATTCTGTACTTCGTTGACATCGCCTGAAATCCTTGAGATCGTGTCGCCTTTTCGCTTTTCCGAAAAGAATGAAAGCGGCAGTTCGAGCGTTTTTTTGTACATCGCGTTGCGGATGTCTTTCAGCAGCCCGTTTCTGAGAAATGTGATGAAAAAGTTGGCCAGGTAATCGCACAAATTTTTCAAAAGGAAAATCCCGATTATTCCGATGACCAAAACCGCGAGTGTCCGCTGGATTCCGTGCTGCTCGGTTATTGTCGTCAAATAATAATTGAGATAATCGCTTGCGTAAGTCTTGAGCCCGACATCTTCGCCATAAACAGGCGGCGAGGTTATTTTTCTGGCCTGGCCGAAAAGCACGTCCATCATCGGCATCAAAGCCACGAAAGACAGCGTACTGAACAACGCGTACAGCACGTTGAAAAAAATGTTGAGGTATGCGTATTTCTTGTACGGCAACGCAAACCGCATGATTTTCTTGAAATACGGGTTCATTAAATGATATTCATATCCGTCAGGATGTTTTTAATTTTTGCGTCGAGGTGTGCTTCGGCGGCCGGCACTTCGCTCACGTCGTGGATTTGGGCGTTGACACTTGCATAAAACTTGATTTTCGGTTCGGTGCCGCTTGGCCGCGCCGCGATTTTTGAGCCGTCTTCGGTGTAATAGATCAACACGTCCGATTTTGGGATTTTAAGCGTCTCGACTTCACCGGTCAAAAGGTTTTTCGCCGATGAGGTTTTGTAATCTTCGACCATGATCACGCGCTCGCCGTTGACTTCAGCAATCGGATTATTGCGCATGTCAGCCATCATTTGGGCGATTTCGTGCGCGCCTTCGATGCCTTTTTTGGTCAGTGAAACCAGATATTCCTTGTAGAATCCGTAATCGACGTAGAGCTGAAGCAATTCATTGTACAATGAACTTCCCTTCGCCTTGGCTTGCGCCGCGATCTCGCAAATGAGCAATGTCGCACCGACGGCATCTTTATCGCGTACTTTATCGCCGACCATAAAGCCAAAACTTTCCTCGCCGCCGCCGATGAATTCCAGTTCGGGAAAATCCTTGATAAACTTTGCAATCCATTTGAATCCGGTAAGTCCGACTTTACATTCAACGCCATAAGCCGATGCGAGTTCAAGCATCATCGGAGTCGATACTATAGTTGAGCCGATGAATTGTTTGCCGTTGAGTTTGCCGGCTTTTTTCCATTGGCGAAGCAAAAATTCGGTCATCAAGACCATTGTCTGGTTGCCGTTGAGCAAAACCATTTTGCCTTCGGTATTGCGGACTGCAACGCCCAGGCGGT
>JAEWLD010000200.1 GCA_023393485.1 Bacteroidota bacterium | reverse complement strand
ATCATCATATTCGGGATTTCGAAGAATTTTTATCTGTCGTGTTTGATGCTGCTATTTTCAGGAATGTTCGATGCCGTCAGTGTCGTGATCAGAAGTACGATTTTGCAGTTGGTCACGCCCGATGCGATGCGTGGCCGCGTGGCTGCGGTCAACACGATGTTCGTGAGCTCGTCAAACGAACTCGGCGACTTTGAAAGCGGCGTCATGGCGCACTGGCTCGGAACCGTTCGCGCGGTCGTTACCGGCGGCTGCATCACTTTGGGCGTGGTAATTTATACTTTCTGGCGCGCGCCGCAACTCAGAAACTTTACCTTTGAGGAGAACGACAAAGAGAAGCGCTAAGCCAATCTCGGCAGTGTGCCGACATACAATTCTTCGACTTTTTTCCGCGCCCAGTCGGTTTTGCGTAAAAACGTCAGGCTCGATTTGATTGAAGGGTTTTCATTGAAACACCGGACCGGAATCAATTCGCCCAAGGTGTCGAACCCATAAAATCGACCAGTATCTCGAGTATTTTTTGTAAAGTCATGCCGTGAAGCGGGTCTTTTGAGCGCTGGTTTTCCATGCCGTAAAAGTAAATTTTTCAAACTTGTTTTCTGTTTTCTTTCCCAAAATTGTTGCTACCTTTGCGAGCCATGCTCAAAACCATCAACATACTCAACAAGCGCGCCCGGTTCGACTATGAAATTATCGAAACCTACACGGCTGGTATCGTGCTGACGGGAACCGAGATCAAGTCAATTCGGCTCGGAAAGGCAAATATTACCGAAGGTTTCTGTGAATTCCATAACGGCGAGCTCTTCGCCATCAATACGCAGATTGAAGAATACGCTTTCGGCAATCAGTTCAACCACAAGGCGAAAAGCGAACGCAAATTGTTATTGAATCGGAAAGAGTTGAAATCGCTCGAACGAAGTGTCGATACCAAAGGCCTGACGATTATTCCGCTCAAACTTTTCACCAATGAAAACGGGTTGGCCAAACTCGAAATCGGGCTGTGCCGCGGTAAAAAAACTTATGACAAACGCGAATCTTTGAAGGAAGCCGACACCAAGCGCGATTTGGACAGAATCAGAAAAGAATTCCGCCGCTAACTAATTTTTATTCTCCAAAAGTGGCACAAACCTGAAGTTTCCAAGTTCGTGCTTTTCAAACTGTTTTTCGTTTTTCCGAATCAAAAGCGTCATGATCTGCACGTCATCGCCGACCGGAATCACAAGCCTGCCTCCTATTTTCAATTGCGCCATGAGCGCGTTCGGGATTTCCGGAGCGCCGGCGGTAACGATAATGCCGTCAAACGGCGCATGGTTCGGCAGGCCTTTGTAGCCGTCACCAAATGACATGTGTTTGGGTTTTATTCCCAGTTTTGGCAACAATACCGATGTTGACTTGAACAATTCGTTCTGCCTTTCAATGGTATATACTTTGGCTCCCATTGTGACCAATACTGCGGTTTGATAGCCTGAACCAGTGCCTATTTCAAGGATTTTGTCGTCTTTTTTGACCTCGAGCAATTGCGTCTGGAAAGCTACCGTATAAGGCTGTGAAATGGTTTGTCCGGCGCCAATCGGGAATGGTTTGTCCTGATAGGCGTAATCCTCGAAGCCCGAATTGAGAAATAAATGGCGCGGAATTTTTCGGATGGCATCTAAAACCCGTTCGTCTGTGATGCCTTTTTCCTTGATTGAAGCGGCGAGCTGGTTGCGTAGGCCTTGATGTTTGGGCGTGTCTTTCATGAAGCAAAATCTTGCGGTAAATTTAGCGCTTTTCACAGGAAAAGCAATAAGCTTTAAGCTATAAGTGATAGGCTGGATCTGAGTAAATTTTGGCTTTTACGGCTTACAGCTTACAACACGCGTCAGCGATTACCTTCGGTCACGTCGGCCTGTCGGCCGGGGTGCAGCGGAAATCCTTGTGCAGTACGGAAAGACTATACCGGACCCGAGCCTGAAAGGCAAAGGTAAAGCCGGTGGCCGCGAGGCGAATGCGAATAGCTTTCGCCGAGCGGCTGAACGCACAAAAAAAACCAATTGTCAATTATCAATTATCAATTGTCAATTCTTACTTTTGTTTAAAAATAACCATATGCTAAAAGTCGGTGTTCTGGGTGCCGGCCACCTCGGGAAAATCCACCTGCGTTTGCTGCAGCAGTCCGAAAAATACGAGCTTGTCGGGTTTTATGATGAAAATCAGGAAAACGCTGAGAAAATCGCGAAAGAATTCGGCTACAAAAACTTCCATACCATTGCGACTTTGATTCACGCGGTAGATGTGATCGACATTGTGACGCCGACCTTGTCACACTACAAATGCGCGCGAGTCGCGATCAAATCAGGAAAGCATATTTTCATTGAAAAACCGATTTCCAACACCGTCGAAGAAGCCGAGGAAATCATCGCACTTGCCCGCGAATACGGCGTAAAAGGTCAGGTTGGCCATGTTGAGCGATTCAATCCGGCATTTAAAGCGGTTCGCGATACCATCGAAAATCCGATGTTCATAGAAACACACCGGCTTGCCGAGTTCAATCCGCGCGGCACGGATGTTCCGGTTGTTTTGGATTTGATGATCCATGATATCGACGTGATTTTGAGCGTTGTGAAATCAAAAGTCAAAAACATCCACGCGAGCGGTGTGTCAGTGATTTCAGACACGCCCGATATTGCCAACGCGCGGCTCGAATTCGAAAACGGATGCGTCGCGAATTTAACGGCGAGCCGGATTTCACTCAAAAACATGCGAAAGTCCCGTTTTTTCCAGAAAGATGCCTATATCTCGGTCGATTTCCTTGAAAAGAAGTGCGAAGTTGTCAAGATGAAGGACGCCCCTGAAAATCCCGGCGATTTTGATATGATTTTACAGAATGCCGAAGGCGTGAGAAAGCAGATTTATTTCGCCAATCCTGAAATCGAAGCAAACAATGCAATTCTCGACGAACTTGAAACCTTTGCTGACGCAATCAACAACAACAGGACGCCGATTGTCACGTTGGAACACGGAACTGAGGCATTGCGGGTTGCATATCAAATTATCGATTGCTTTAAAAAATAATTCAAATACAAACACCGCGAATTCTCGAATTCGTGGCTAAACCAAAACTAAATGAAGAATATCGCAGTGATCGGGGCCGGAACCATGGGCAACGGAATCGCACACACATTCGCGCAAAGCGGATTTACAGTAAAATTGACCGACGTTTCCGAAAAATCTTTGGATAAAGGCATGGCAACTATTGCCGGCAACCTTGACCGCATGGTGTCTAAAGGCGCGATTACCGAAGACGACAAACATAAAACCATAAGCAACATAATCACTTATACTGACATCAGGGACGGCGTGGCCGGAGTTGATTTGGTAGTTGAAGCCGCAACTGAAAACGTTGAGCTTAAGTTGAATATTTTCAGGCAATTGAATGACGCATGTTCGCATAATACAATCCTCGCTACAAACACCTCGTCGATCTCAATTACCCAAATCGCGGCCGTGGTCATGCATCCGGAACGCGTCATCGGGATGCATTTCATGAATCCGGTACCGATCATGAAACTCGTCGAAATCATCCGCGGCTATAACACGACTGATGAAATCACAAAAACCATCATGGATCTGTCTGTCAAGCTCGGCAAAGTTCCTGTTGAAGTCAATGACTATCCGGGATTTGTAGCCAATCGGATTTTGATGCCGATGATCAACGAATCAATTGAAACGCTCTACAACAGGGTTGCCGGCGTCTACGAAATCGACACTGTGATGAAACTAGGCATGGCACACCCAATGGGGCCTTTGCAACTCGCTGATTTTATTGGTCTTGATGTTTGCCTCGCCATTTTGAATGTGATGTACGATGGCTTCAAAAACCCGAAATATGCACCTTGCCCATTGCTTGTCAATATGGTTCGCGCCGGAAAACTCGGCGTGAAATCAGGTGAAGGGTTCTATGATTATTCGGAAAGTAAAAAAGCGGAAAAAATTGCAAGGCAATTTTTAAATTGACAATTGATAATTGGCAATTGATAATGATTTGAGTGTCGTTTTAATTGTCAATTATCCATTGTCCATTGTCAATTAACAATGGCTCAAATCATCCCATTCAAAGCGGTTCGTCCTACAAAAGACAAAGTCAGCCTCGTGACCTCTAGGTCGTATGAAGAATATTCACCGGCAGAACTTGCCGCGCAGCTTGAATTCAATCCGCTTTCATTTTTGCACGTATTGAATCCGGCCTATACAAACCAGCAGAAGACAGCGTTTGAAAAGCGTTTCAGGCTAGTTCATCAGAAGTACGCCGAATTCAAGCAAGAAAACATTTTGGTCGCTGACGAAAACCCGGCTGTATATGTCCACAAAATTGTTTCTAAATCACATACTTTTACCGGAATAATTGTCGGGACCAGCATCAAAGATTACAAATCGGATATTATTAAAAGACACGAAGATACGCTTCAGTACCGGGTGGAATTGTTTAAGGATTATCTGAAATATTCGGGCTTCAATACCGAACCTGTCCTAATGACTTATCCCGATAATCCCAAGCTCGAAAATTGGATCGCCGAAAAGACCAAAATACTTGCGGATTTTGAGTTTTCAACCACGCGAAACGACGTGCATTACCTTTGGAAAATCGACAATCGGACCGAAATTGAGCTGCTCCAGAAAACTTTTGCCGGGATCGGGAACTTGTATATAGCCGACGGCCATCAT
>JAEWLD010000131.1 GCA_023393485.1 Bacteroidota bacterium | reverse complement strand
GTGCAAAGATACCCTAAAATGGAAAATGAATTCACTGGCGTCATGGCCGGCCGGTCAGATCAGGAATTGATTGTCATCGTTACGACCGATCGCAACAAGTACCAGCCATTGGCGGTTGAGGCTGCTGAAAAAGAAATCGAAAAACGAGGAATCAACGCCGAACAAAAGCAAACTTTCCAAATGCAAAGTATTGACGAGGCACAAAACCATCATGATTTTGACATGCGCCGCGCCGATGGCGGAGTCCGTTTTGCCAATTTCCTGATTGATATGATCGCCATTGTGTTGCTTTTCATTGTCTCAACCGCAGGGCTGTTTGCAATTGGGCTTGAAGTCCAGGAGGAATCGCTTGTGCCACTAATGATTTGCGGCTTTATTTATTTTGGTTATTATGTTTCGATGGAATGCGCCTGGCAGCAAAGGCTTGGTAAAATGGTTACAGGAACAAAAGTCGTAACGGCCACTGACGATGTCCCGACCAACGGCGACATCATCGCGCGTACTTTTTGCCGATTGATCCCGTTTGACCGGCTTTCTTTCCTGTTCTCGAAAAGCGGATTCCATGACAGCATTTCAAAAACGGCTGTAATCTACAAGTAATGGCTATGACAACTTTACAAAAAGGCGATAAGGCGCCGGCATTTTCCGTCATTGACCAGGATGGAAAGCTTCATAATCTATCAGATTACAAAGGACAAAAATTGGTGTTGTTCTTTTATCCACAGGCCAATACCCCGACGTGCATCGTCGAGGCCTGTAATTTGCGCGACAATCACGCGCGGTTTCTTTCAGGAAACTATGCCGTGGTCGGCGTGAGTCCCGACAGCCCGAAAAAGCAGAAAAAGTTTATCGAAAAATACCGACTGCCTTTTCCGTTGTTGGCAGACGAAAATCATGCGGTGATTGATGCGTATGGCGTTTGGGGCCCGAAAAAGTTCATGGGCCGCACTTACGACGGGTTGCACCGCACAACCTTTGTGATCGACGAAAATGGCATCATAGAAGAAGTGATTACCGATGTGAAATCAAAAAAACACACCGAACAGCTATTAAAATAAAAGCCACGGATTGCTTGCCAGTTCGCTGGTGATTGAATCGCGTATTTTTTTCATCAGGTTGGAATTCTTTTCCGATGAACCTTAAAAATAAACCGCAGATTCGCAGACTAGTAATTCAAATCTGCAAATCTGCGGTTAGATTATTTTAAAATTTAATTTGTATTTTCTTCAAGCTCGCGCTTCGGGTCGTAATCAAAAAGTTTGTGTTTTTTGATCAGCGTTGCGATGCCTTCGGGAAGCATTTCTTCCCAACCCGGTTTGCCTTTGCCGATCATTTTCAAGACTTCGCGGGAGAAAATCTCAAGTGTATGCGGATCAAAATCCTCGATGTCGATGACCTTGCCGTTGAATTTGAAGAACTTGTACAATTCTTTCATCCGCGGATGAACCTTGAGGTTTTCGGAGTTGATGATTTCGCCGTCTTCCATCATCGGATAAAGGAAAACCTTCAAATCGCGGTAGAACAATTTGCCGAACGCTTCCAAAATGCCGCCGCTCAAATGGCGGTAATATTTCTCGTCGAAAATGTCGATCAGGTTGTTGACGCCCATCGCCAATCCCATACGGGCTTTGGTATAGTTCGAGAAATATTCGACCACTTTATAGTATTCCTGGAAGTTCGAAATCATCACCGTCTGGCCGAGCGAACACAAAAGTTCAGCGCGGTCCATAAAGTCACGTTCGTCGATTTCGCCGTCTGAACGGAGGTTTGACAATGTGATCTCGAAAATAACAAGCGTATTCTTTTCGGTCACTTTGCTTTCCTCAAGGAACATTTTGAGCGATTTCTCGTACATGTCCATATTGACCTTGGTCACCGGGCGGAAACTGCCGCGAAGCGCCAGAATGTTTTTCTTATAAAGCACAGCCGCCGGCAAAATGTTGTTGCCTTGCGGATCGAACATCACCGCATCGGTCATGCCGTTTTTCACCAATTGCAGACTCATCAAACGATTGTCTACATCGGCGAATCGCGGCCCCGAAAAGTTGATCGTATCGATTTCAAGCTGGTCCTTGTCGAGATGGTCGTAAAGATAACGCAGCAGTTTTTTCGGGTCGTTGTATTTATAGAACGCGCCATAAATAAGGTTGACACCCAATACGCCGAGGGTTTCCTGTTGCAGGCGC
Source organism: Bacteroidota bacterium (assembly GCA_023393485.1). Taxonomy (GTDB): domain Bacteria; phylum Bacteroidota; class Bacteroidia; order Flavobacteriales; family Flavobacteriaceae; genus Flavobacterium. The sequence goes on along the minus strand of JAEWLD010000131.1, from coordinate 9,111 downwards.
GCGTCGGTTTCTTTGAAACGAATGTGCAGTGTGATTTCGTTGTAGTCCTCGTCGGGCTCGAGCTGGTACTTGATTCCAACCCAGCCGTGGCCTTTGAACTGTTTCGCAAAATCAATCGTCGCGACAGTGTTGGCATAACTGAAGAATAATTTTCCCGGATGTTTGTCACGGCTCAAACGGCGTTCGATAAGGTTCACTTCATGGGAAAGCATTTTCTTCAGACGGCTTTCCGTGACGTAACGGCCGTCGGTCTCTGCGCCGTAAATCGCGTCGCTGAAGTCCTTATCATAGGCAGACATCGCCTTGGCTATCGTTCCCGATGAGCCGCCTGAGCGGAAAAAGTGCCTGACGGTTTCCTGTCCGGCGCCGATTTCGGCAAATGTCCCGTAAATGTTTTCGTTGAGGTTGATGCGGAGGGCTTTGTCACGCAGCGATGGAATCTGCTCAATGACTTTGTCGCCCTTCAATGTGATTTCGGTACTCATTTTTTTGTTCTCACTGTCTGGATTACAAAGTTAACAAAATGGTGCGTCTACAAAAGGGAATTGCCCTATTTTTGTAAAAAAATAACACACGTGAAAGTCTATTTTCTGGGTACGGGAACTTCGCAGGGCATTCCGGTCATCGGCTCAGACCATCCGGTTTGCAAAAGCTCCGATCCGCGCGATAAAAGGCTTCGTGTATCGGTTTGGATTTATGGCGAAGGCTATTCGATCGTAGTGGATTGCGGCCCGGATTTCCGCCAGCAGATGCTCACCTCACGCTGCCCGCGCGTCGACGCAATTCTTTTCACGCATGAGCATGCCGACCACACCGCAGGCATTGACGATATCCGGCCGTTCAACTTCAGGCAAGGCGGCATTCCCATTTATGCGCATCGGCGCGTGATCGAAAATCTCGAAAAGCGGTTTGATTACGTTTTTGAAAAAGTCAATAAATATCCTGGCGCGCCAACAGTCGAGCCGCGTGAAGTCACGAATAACCAGCCATTTCCGATCAATGGCAAAACCATTATCCCCATAAACGTCATGCACGGAAAATTGCAGGCGTTCGGCTATCGCATTGACGATTTCGCCTATCTGACCGATGTAAAAACGATACTTGATACCGAAATCGACAAACTCAAAAACCTCAAGGTTCTTGTGGTCAATGCATTGCGCGAAGAACCACATGAAACGCATTTCAATTTGCAGGAAGCGCTCGATTTCATAAATTTGGTCCGGCCAGAAAAAGCTTATCTGACGCACATCAGCCACAAAATGGGTTTCCACGCCGAGGTCCAGAAGCGCTTGCCGGCCAACGTTTTTTTAGCCCACGACAATCTCGAAATCACCATTTAATCTTACTGAAATGAAAAAATCGCTGTTGCTATATTTGTTTATCCTCGCGGTATTGATGAATATTTTCACCTATGCTTATTTTAACCGAAAAAACGCGGCCGAAAGCAAGCCGGCGTCTGACAAAGGCCAAGTGCAAAAATTAAAGGACAGTATCGATGCCATGTACAATCAGATTGTCGACGCGAATTATTTCTCGCTTGAAAACGATCAGAACGCTCAGAATTACATCGTCAACAACAACCTCGATAAAATCATTCCGTACGACCTTTTCTCCAAGACGGTGACCGATCAACTGATGGCTTACAATGACAAAGCCGACGGAAATCCGTACACCGGCCAAACCAGGATGACCGACAAGAAATTCATCATCAACAAAGCCAAAGTGCTCAATCATCGCTGGATCGTTGCCGATTACTCAGACGGGCAATTCTGGGGCGAGGCGTTGATCAAATATTTCGTAAATCCTGACAAGACCGTTTCTTTTGAAGTCATTGAAACGCTGATTTACCAGAAATAATGAAGAAGCTATTTTGCATGGTTGTATTGGCTGCGGTCTTTTCATGCGCCAAAAAGCAAGCCGGCGTTGAATCGGCGATCATCGAAACTAATACGGACTCAGTACAAGTTGATTCTGTCAAGATCGGCGCCGACCAGGATTTGCACGGATGTAAAAGTTCGACCGGTTACACATGGTCAATGCTCAAAGGCGAATGTGTCAGGATTTTTGAAACCGGAACGCGGCTCGCGCCATACAACGATCCGACCGGCGCGCAAATGTCGGCGTTCGTGATTTTCAGCCATGACAAAGCCGAGGTTTTTACACAGTCCGAAAAGCCGTTTATACTTGAAAGAAAAGCCGAAGGCGAACGTTTCATTGGCGGCGGCTGGCAATTGATTCCATGGAAAGGCTACGTTCTAAAGAAGAATGGAACGATACTTTTTACAGGGCAATAATCATCGTTTGAGCCAGTTGAGCAAATCGAAGAAATTTTGCGGCGCAACGCCATGCCCAACCGGATATTCCTTATAAACCGAATCAATTCCGAGCGCATCGAGCTCTGGCTTGGCCTTGCGCGCCCATGCTACCGGAATTACCTGATCAACGGTCCCGTGCGAGATGAAAAACGAAAGGTTGCTGAAATCATTGGTTTCGAAACCTTCGGCAAGCAATTCCTTGTTGAGATAGCCGCTCATCGCGATAACGCGCTTGATTTTTCCGGGCTTTGACAATGCGGCCGCATAGCTTAGGATGCAACCCTGGCTGAATCCGATGAGCGCCACATTTTCGGGATCGATCGGGTAGTGTGACACGAGCTCATCGATAAACGTCAAAACAAGATCGCGCGACTTTATGGCCTGGCCGAGGTCCGAAAACTTATTCTCATCGGCGTCGAAATCAATCGCATACCACGCAAAACCATAAGGTGGCAACCCGTAAGGCGCGCGCGCCGAAATGATATAATATTCATCGGGCAATTCATTGGCGAACGAAAACAAATCTTCCTCATTGCTGCCATAGCCGTGCAGAAGCAGCAGCAACGGATTGCTGTCTTTTTTTGCTTTTGGTTCGCGAACCAGATGATGGAGTGAAAAATTCATTTAAATCCGTTTGAAATATTTTTGAAAGAAAATGCCCAATATCGGGATCAGGTGGAATTTTCCCTGCATCGCCCCGACGAATCCGTACAGCCACAGAATAAAGAAAAATCCCCAAAACCCGTAGGTCACGCCGATGTTGTCAAAAAGCGCTATTACAAATCCGAGCATGAAAAATACCAATGACAGCCCGAAAGCCTGCCTGATGTGAAATGACGAAAAGGCGTTCCTGTTCTCGCTGTTCATCGACATCGCGATCAGCGCGCCGAGGATGGTGCAATAGCTTAAAATGGCCAGTGATTTTCCTTTTTGGATGACAGATTCATCGATCATGAGACTACAAGTTTTTGGTTATGGTAGATACCGTAGGGGCGACCTTTCATTTTGGCGCCGAGAAACGCCGAGTTTTTTGATTTCGAAATAATGTGTTCCTTGCCGAAAACCCAGGTTTCGTCAGGGTTGAAAAGTGTCAGGCTTGCAGTTGCGCCTTCGGCAATCGTTGTAGGTTCGATGCCGAAAACTGCTTTTCCCGACGTCAGTTTGTTGACAATCACCTCGATCGGTAAAACGGTTCCGAGCGCGCCAAATGCGCTTTCAAGCCCGATCGTGCCGTTTTTGGCGAGGTCGAATTCCATTTTTTTATGCTCGATGTCAATCGGGTTGTGGTCTGAGGTGATCATCTCAATGATATCATCCTTGACTGCTTTGACCAGCGCTTTGCGGTCGGTGTCGGTCCTGAGCGGCGGCGTGACTTTGTATCGCGTGTCAAAACCGTCGAGCTTTTCGTCGGTCAACGTCAAATGATGGACAGAAACGCTGCAGGTTACATTGAGGCCTTTTGCTTTGGCTTCCCTGATCAGCTGAACCGATTTTGCGGTAGAAACCGTCGGGATGTGCAATCTGCCGCCGGTATAGTCAAGCAGGAATAAATTGCGCGCAATCTGTATTTCCTCGGCCACTGCCGGAATTCCTTTGAGACCGAGCCTTGTAGAAACGATGCCTTCATTTACGACGCCGTTGCCTTTAAGTTCGCGATCTTGCGCAAAAGCGATGACCAAGCCGTCGAAATCCTGGGCATATTGCAACGCTATTTTGAGTAAATTGGCATTGTCAGGATTTTTATTATAATCACCGAACGCGACCGCGCCGGCATTTTTCATGTCAAAAAGTTCTGCAAGGTCTTTTCCTTCGCTGTTTTTGGTCAGCGCGCCAATCGGCAACAGATCTGTCGCGGCATTTGCGCTTTTGCTTTTGACAAAATTGACCTGCGATTGGTTGTCGGTCACCGGAAAGTTGTTCGGCTGCAACGCGATTGCCGTAAAACCGCTTTTTGCCGCCGCGAGCAATCCGTTGGCGATGGTTTCGCGGTCTTCAAAGCCGGGTTCGCCAAACGATACGCTTGGGTCAAACCAGCCGTTGGAAACGTGAAGGTTGCTGAGTTTCAATTCATCATACTTTCCGGGATTGGCGAGTTTTGCGCCGATTTTTTCAATGATGCCATCCGCGAGCTGAATGTCGACGGTCTGGTTGTGGAATTTGCTCTTCGCGTCGATGATTTTTGCTTGCCTCAGGATCAGTTTCATTTGACAAATTTTTGGATGAGTAATTCGGTGATGATAAAAACAAGTGCCAGGATGACGAACCATTTCCAGAGTTCGTTGTTTGTGCGGTCGGTGAGTAGCGTGTCAAAAACGCTTTCGACACTCGGGACGATTTTATAAGCGGATACGGCGTCGGTGTTGGCATTTGAGAGATTGCCTTCGGTCCGGGCGTAATTGAAGCTGATCGCTCTGACGGGTTCGTCCTGTTTATAGACGCCGAAATTTCCGGCCTGCGCAGGCAAACCGTTAAAAGTCAGCCTGACTTTATTGTTTAGGATTTGCTGGATGGGAATGAATTTCTCGTCGTTGTTTCTGACATTGACGATTTCATCTTTAGACAGCATCGCATCGATCAATAGCGGCCGGTTGTCACCAATCACGATCTCGCTGATGCCGGTCTTGCCATTGGCCGCAGCCATGTTGTAAAACGTCGGGACAACCAATGGCGAATTCTGGAAATTGCTGTTGTCTTTGCTGATTGGCGCGGTAAATACATAAACCGTTGACACCGCGCCGGTCATCGACAACAAAAACGGGCTTTGGTCATCGTAAGCCAACACCGCAGGTACATTTCCATTGGCAGTAAACGACGTTTTGACTTCTGGATATTGGAAATTGTCTATTTTCTTTTCGAAAACAGTCGCATACAATGGGTGGTTGAAAGCGATTTTCGTGACCAGTTTCTTATTGCGCTGCAAAGGATTAAAACGCACACCTCCAAAGTTCACAAGCAATGCATTGATGTTGGCCGCCGATTGTTCAGCGTTAGGAATAACGACGAGATTGCCGCCTTTTTCAACAAACGATTTGAGCGTGGTCTGCAGCGCCTGTGGCACCTCACGCAATTCGTTGAGCACAATCGCGTCCTGTTTTTCAAGTGAATTGTAATCAAGTGTTGAGAGTTCGGATTGGCTGAGATTGAACTCTTCCGGCGTATAAATCCGCGACAGGAAATTGTTTTTGGCCGGTTCGCCAATCGCGGTTACGTTTATTTTTTGCGGCTTTGAAATGCTGAAATACAGCGTATTGTCATAACTCAGGCTGTTGTCGGTAATCTCGACATAGCCATGAAAATCGTCTTTTGGAATCGTAAAGTTGACGGTTTTCGCCTTGTTGTCAAATTTGACCTGGGTTTTGGCGACGAGCTTGCCTTGATTGTAAAGTGCAATCGGAATCTCATTAAAATCGTCGCCATATGCCGAAAGCCTGACGCCGATTTCATAAAAATTGTCAAGTACCTGGGACACGTAGACGCTGTCTGCTGAAACGTTATTTTTCTGCTGGGCTTCGGGAATGATGAAATAAGCATTGTAATCGCCGATGCTTTTGACCTGGTTTTGGGTCAGTCCGACGGCGTCGGTGATCACAATGATATCTTTGTTATAGACCGATGGCCGCGCCTTGATTCTGGCCATTGCGCTTTCAAGGCTGAACGGCGCAGCACTGTATTTGAGGTTTTGTAAATCTTTCCGGATTGATTTGATATCGGTATTCCAGAACGTTTCCGAATTGGCGATCAGTGAAAAATTGCTGGTCTCAGGCGTATGTTCAAGCAAATCTTCTACTGCGCGCTTCATAAGTTCGCCTTTTTGCCCTTTGGCCTGCATCGAAAACGAATAGTCAAGCACGATGTACATTTCGTTGGTCACATTCTTACTGTCTTTGGCATCGAAAAACGGCTGCGCGAATGCAAAGATCAGCGCGGCCAACAACAACAACCGAGTGGCCAGCAGCAAATATTTCTTGAGTTTAGAGCTCTTGCGCGTCTGGATCGAGAGTTCCTTTAGAAATCTCACATTCGTAAAAAGTTCCTTTTTGAAACGGCGCAGCTGAAATAAATGGACGAGGATTGGAATGACCAGCAAAAAAAGGAACCAGAGGATTTCAGGGTGTTTGAAGTGCATTCCGAATAAATGTGCTCAAAAATAGCAATCCGCAGCCAATATTCCTAATGCCGACGATTTAAAAAAGTGTTATCGCCAAAAGACTTTTTGCAGTAAAATGGTTATTCTGTAAAACGCTGGAAGATGCAATCCGTAAATTTAAATGTGAACTAAATAGGAGACGATGACTGCATCAAAAAAAACAAGCCGGACGTTGCTTTTTGTCGGGACGTATACCAAATCGTGCCAAAGCGATGGGATTTACATATACGATTTCAATCCTGATACCGCCCGGACGAGAGTCGTGACGTCAACTAAAAAGGTTGTCAGCCCTAGTTTTCTGAGCATTTCACTTGACCGACGGCTGGTTTACAGCGTCAATGAAAACGGCGAGCAAAGTTCGGTAAGCGTGTTTGCATTCGACACCGACCAGGAACAAATCAAACTGTTCAACCAGATCGGGTCGTATGGCGCCAGCCCGTGTTATATCGTCGATGATGGGAATTGTGTTTTCGTTGCCAATTACGAAGGCGGAACAATCGCCGTTTTCGACAAATTCCCGGACGGTTCGATTGCCGGAATCAGGCAAGTCGTGCATCATCACGGCAATGGCCCGAACGCCGAAAGGCAGGAAAAAGCGCATGTCCACATGATTTCGCTTTCGCCTGACAGGAATTATTTGCTTGCGACTGATTTGGGGAGCGATGAAATTTATGTTTACGATTTCAACCACGACGGCAATGGCGATGTCTTGTCGCTGAAGGCAAAGTATAAATCGAATCCGGGAAGCGGACCGCGGCATTTCACGTTTTCGCGCGACGGGCTTCATCTTTACCTATTGCATGAACTCGACGGCAGGTTGACGACTTTCAGTTACGACGATGGCAAATTGGGCAAGATTGACGAGACTACGATCGTAGAAGACGGTTTTAAAGGCGAAATTGGCGGTGGCGATATTCACATTGACAATGGCGGCCGTTTTTTGTACGCGACTAACCGTGGCGATGCCAATACGATTTCGGTTTTTGGGATTTTAGCCCAGGGTAAACTAAAACATGTGGAAACTATCGGGACAAAAGGCAAAGGCCCGCGAAATTTTGCGTTTTCGCCAGACAACAAATTTCTGCTCATCGGGCATCAGGACTCGAATGAGATCGTTATTTTCGGTGTCGATCAGCAAAGTGGAAAATTGAGCGATACGGGTAAGCGTATTCCGCTTTGTGCCCCGGTCTGCCTCAAATTCATGACAATATAATCATCTTTTCTTTTTCTTTGCCGCCTGCGCGCGCAGCAGCCCGCGGTTTACCGAGCCGGTTTTCTTTTTGGTCTTGCCCGGCCCGCCAAGGTTTATTTTCTTGTTCTTATCTGACTTTTCGTGGAAGGCGCCGGCATCTGAAATCTTAGATTTTTTCATCAGAAACTTGACTTTTTCCTTTTCTTTTTCTGGGCCGATGAGTTCTTTGGAAACCGCAACTTGTGATGGGAAATCTGTGGTTTCGAGTTCCTTGTTCATCAAGATTTCGATTTCGATTTTCATTTCCTGTTCGCGCGGCGTGGTGAAGCTGATCGCTTTGCCCGATTCGCCGGCGCGGCCAGTACGTCCGATACGGTGAATGTATTGCTCGGGAATTTCAGGCATTTCAAAATTGACGACGTGCGAAATGTCTGAAATGTCAAGCCCGCGAGCCATGATGTCTGTCGTGATCAGGCCTCGCAAACGTCCGGCCTGGAAATCGGCCATCGCGTTCAGCCTGTAATTTTGCGATTTATTCGAATGGATCGCACCGAATTGCCCTGGAAAATCGGCGTCGATTTTATCAAAAAGCAGGTCGGCGATGCGTTTGTTGTTTACAAAAACAAGCAGCCTTTCCATTGTCTGGTCTTCGGAGAGAAGGTATTTCAGCAGGTTTACCTTGGTGTTGAAATTGGGCACGTCAAAGCTTATCTGGATAATTTGTTCGAGCGGTGTTCCGCTTGGCGCCAAAGTCACTTCTTCGGGATAGTCAAAAAAATCTTCCAGAACGGCATCGACCTCGTCGGTCATGGTAGCCGAAAATAGAATGTTTTGGCGTTTGGCTTTCATCATCGCCAGAATCGATGTCAATTGCGGACGGAATCCCATGTTGAGCATTTCATCGAATTCGTCGATCACGAGTTTTTGCGTTTCGTCAAAACGGATGTAATTGTCCAGTGCCAAATCCATGACGCGGCCAGGCGTGCCGACAAGAATGTCAATGCCTTCAAACACGGCGGCCTTCTGGGTGTTGATGTTGACGCCACCGTAAATTCCGAGCGTGCGGACAGACATGTATTTTGTTAGTTTTTCAACTTCTTCAACAACCTGGACAACCAATTCGCGCGTTGGGACGAGGATGACGATTTTCGGTGTTTCGGTGTGCGAAAACTTATAGCCTTTGAGCAGTGGCAAAAGATAAGCGAATGTCTTTCCCGTCCCGGTTTGCGCGATGCCCATCATATCGCGCCCCGACATAATTACAGGGAACGCTTTTTCCTGGATTGGCGTCGGGGTTGAAAAACCGAGGTCATCGATTGCTTTTTGCAAAGATTTGGGAAGATTGAGCTGCTCGAAGGTGGCCATTGGATAGAATTTTGGCAAAGATAGTGAATTGCGGTTTGGGACTCCGAACTTGTTTCGGAGTCTGATGGTGACGGATTCGCTCGGGCTTAGAC